>CAYTDY010000009.1:0-25430 GCA_964436665.1 uncultured Desulfobacteraceae bacterium | reverse complement strand
CTGGAGGATGTAAAAAGAGAGGATGAGCTGATAGAGAAGGCGAAGGCTGAGGCCAAGGGTTAAGATAGTAGATCATTCATGCTTCCACTCCTGTACCCAGAAAGATCGAGGGTAATATATTTAAAGCCGAGTTTCTCAAATTTCTCAACCACATTGTCTCTGGTAGGTGATTTTACCAAACGTGAGATCTCTCGGGTTGAAACCTCAATCCTGGCAATAGGAGGATGATAGCGTACCCTTACTTCTCTAAAACCAAGCTGATGTAAGAATTCTTCTCCTCTCTCTATCATGGATAGATACTTTTCTTTTATATGAGTGCCAAAGGCTATCCTTGAGGCCAAGCAGGCGGAAGATGGTGCATTCCAGATTTCTATTTTTCTCTTCCTCGCCTCTTTTCTTATATCTTCTTTGGTAAAGCCGGCCTCCAACAAGGGGCTTCTTATACCTGATTTTTGTGCTACTATCAGACCAGGCCGGTAATCATTCATGTCGTCAAGATTGCTACCATCGACTATACAGTCAAGGTCTTGTTTTTTTGCCTCTTTTTTTAACTCCTCAATTGTTTTAATTTTACAGAAATGACACCTCATTCCATCATTTTTAACAAAATCTTTATTAGAAAGGATATCAAATGTGATTTTTATATAATGTATCCTTAATTCCTTGGCGAAATTTTCTGCCCTGATAAGATCATTCCTTGAAAAGATTGGGGAGATGAAGGTAGCTGCTTTTACCTTTTCTTTAAGCGTTTCAGATGCTACATGAAGGAGAAGGGCGCTATCAATACCACCAGAGAATGCAACCAGAACAGACCCCATATCGCCTAAGATATTTTTCAACTTCTCCGTTTTAGGACTATCAGGTTCCATCATTTTAAAAAATGCTCTTTAATGGAGATTTGCGGGTACTATGCAGAGAGGTTTTTATATGTCCTTGAGGAGATGCTGAGGATGACTGAGATAGAATTGACCTTTTTGAATCCATTCTTTAAGGATCCCTGCAATCTCTTGAGCCCTTACATAAGAGGATAGTGGCACAGTCTGGATAGTCTGGCCATTCAGGGTTATTGTCCCGCTTTTCAATTCCGCATAACTTACCTCGCCAAGGCTTTCGGCATTTCCCTTAGGATAGTCTTTTCCATAATCAATGATCTGGGTAAAGATATCATCATCAGAGACACCAGTATATCTGGCTATGTCCTCATTTAGGATTGGAATAGGCACACCTATGCCTACGGCTAAGGAGCATCCATAACCAAGAATGCTTACTCCTATTAACCAGCGTGGAATCATTTTTTTTAAATCACCCATTACCATTAATGTTCCACCTGGCTCTAAGGGAACCCCATTTTTTCCTCTCTTAACAGATGGATTGTGCTGGGAGCCAGCCCAAGTTATATATCCCTGGGTACCTCCAAGGAAGATCCTGGTTCCCAGACCTATTGTCAGATAGTAAGGATCATTAAAGAGTGGGCTAAGCTGGCCTGCTGTTGCATAGTTAGCATTACCGGCCTTAGGTCTCAAGACTCCCATATAGGTATAGATCGTCTTATCTTTTAGGTTTATAGCACAATTATAGTTCTGATAGGCGTTTCTGGGATTAACCAGAACAGCATAAGGCAGATCTGCTAGCCTTATTTGTTTTTTTATTTCTCGTTTGGGATAACAATCTGTTGTGTATGACTTTGCAATCAGTCGGACTTTTTTGCCAGATACAAGGTCATGTATGACATGTCCGCCACCATATTTGAACTGACCTGGGTGGACCTTATTTAATGGATCATCCATTGTTGGTTCAGTAGCACCAATATATATATCTACGGCAGCAAGGCCGGCATATGCAGGAACATTGTTAAGGGTAACTTGATGTGCCTTGATGGGCGGTTTACTATGACCAAAATTAATAAAGGCGCCTGATGAACACATTGGGGAAAAGGTTCCGGTTGTAACTACATCAATCTCCTTGGCAGCCTTTTCCGGGCCATTTTCCTTTACTATGCCTACCATCTCTTCGGCAGTAACTACTACTACCTTGCCTTCTTTTATCCGCCTGTTTATTTCATCGATTGTCTTTTTGACCTTGTGATTAGCCATAATATTATCTCACAAAATTGTGGTCACTATATGAAAATATTTTTCTCTTTACAAGAAAAAGTTGTTTTAAATTTTAAAATTAAGAGTTACTAAGTAGAGCATTTTATTGTTTACATTGGCCATAACCGAGAAGGATCTATGATGGTCATGAGGTCTTTTCTTCTGTTCCGAGGCTCCCGGCCTGGTCTTTTCTACGACTTATCTACGGGGGAGTCTTGCCCCCTCCGCATTTCCGCCTCAGGCGGACTGCGGTTTCCCCCACTGATAAGTCATGAAAAGAACAGCGGCCTCCGACTCGGCCGAGCTCGTCGCGGGCCGCCAGTCACATCAAAAAAGACCTCATGCCCCTTCCCGACATCGCAAACTATTTGATGCTCTCAGTAATAAGAGAAAAATAGGGCCACCCAATAATAAAAAATAACCTATTTATTTTTTCCAAATCAGGCGGATTGACTGAAAAAAAGTATCTATACACTTGATAGAGTTTGACGTCAATGTGAAAAGAAAAAAGGGAAAGAAGGGATTCTTGACTTTATTATTTCTTTGGATAACAATAGCGATAGCATATTATTAATGGATCTTATCAGTATGGTTAATGGAAATGGAAAAGTAAAGGTATCCAGCCAGGTAAAGATAGGAGACGTGACGGTTGGTGGGAATGGCCCTTTATTTTTAATCTCCGGCCCATGTGTAATAGAAAATAAAGAGGTAACACTTAAGGCGGCGAGGTTTTTAAAGGAATTAGCAGAGAAGGTTAAAATTCCAGTCATCTTCAAGAGTTCTTACGACAAGGCAAATAGGACATCGATTGATTCTTTTAGGGGCCCAGGTTTGACTGAAGGATTGGAGATTCTTAGAGAGGTAAAGGATACTACAGGTTTACCGGTTTTGTCAGATATACATCAGGTGAGTGAGATTGGGAAAGCAGTAGAGACCCTGGATATTATTCAGATTCCGGCGTTTCTATCTCGGCAGACGGATTTAATCATAGAGGCAGCCAGAACTAAATTACCAATAAATATAAAGAAGGGGCAGTTCTTGTCTCCCTGGGACATGGAACAGGTTGTTTTAAAGGCTATTTCATGGGGTAATAACAGCATTTTATTGACAGAGAGGGGGACATCATTTGGATACAATAACCTTATCGTGGATATGAGATCCATATCTGTTATGAAGAATTTTGGATATCCGGTTGTCTTTGATGCCACCCATGGTGTACAATTGCCTGGAGGTCAGGGCAAGTCTTCCGGTGGACAGAGGGAATTTGTTGCCCCTCTTGCAAGAGCTGCGATAGCTGCTGGTGCTGACGGAATTTTTTTGGAGATCCATCCAGATCCCGATTCAGCCCTCTCTGATGGTCCAAACACTCTTCCATTTGAGCATGTTGAATCCCTCCTTATTATGTTGAAGGAAATTCACCGGATAGTTAGGGAGAAAGTGACTTAGGCACTTAAGTTGTTATAATTTATGAAAAAAATTCCTGTAATAATTTGGCCGATATTAGGTATTTTTTTTCTTTTAATGATAGCTACTTTTTTTCTTCTTAAGGTACCCGATTTAGTTATGGTTTCCTTAACAAAACCCAATTTGATACCTGGAGAATCCCTTAAAATTTCTGATATCGAATATAGCCAGGATCATAAAGATGGCAAAGGAAAATGGGAGATTAAGGCCAAAGAGGCACATTTATTTAACAAAAGTCAAATTGTGGCCTTAAAAGATGTTTTATTAAAATTAGATTCTCTTAAAAAGACCTCTTTAACCATAAAAGGAAACGAAGGTGATTATTTCAGAGAAAGTGGTGAAATTATTCTAAGAGGGGATGTGCTGGGGAAGTCTGCTAACGGCTACCAGATAGAGACAAACCTTTTAATCTATAGAGAGAAAGATGAATCTGTAGAAACTGATGAGCCTATAAGATTGATTGGCCCTTTCTTTCAAATTAAGGGAGATGGTCTTTATGTTGATCTAAAAATGAAGAGGTTTACAGTAAAAAAAAATGTTTGTACAATTTTTAATCTGTCAGAAAAAAGTCCTCGCCCTGTTAGATATGAAATATTATCCGGGGAGACGATCCATTAGATTGAGTTTATTTAACAGGGCGAGCCATTTAGGCACACGTGAAGGAACTAATAAGTTTGAGCCGGGTGTAAAGCCTCGGTTAAACCTTCTAACAGGGTTTATGAGTGGGGATTTTTAATAGATGAGGATAATACTTTCCATTTTTTCTTTTAGCATAGTCATTTTCTTTATTTTTCTGGTACCTCCTCCGATCAATTCCTTTTCTCAGGCAAATAAGGCATCAAAAGAGATTTCCTCAAAAGGCCCTATTATTATCAACTCAGATACCCTTGAGCTTGATCAGCAAAAAAGGTTAATCATATTTGAAGGCAAGGTAAGGGCGAGAAGAGAGGATATGGTGATAGATTGCCAGAAGATGATAGTTTACTATCTTGATAACCCCACTAAAGATGGATCCAAGGTAGAATCACGCAGGATAGATAAGATTATTGCATTAGGGAATGTTACTATTAATCGCTCTGATGGTGGTATAGCCCGGGCAGGGAAGGCAGTTTATTATCAGAATGAGGAGAAGGTTGTGCTCACAGAAAATCCTTTTGTTCAACAAGGTCCAGATTTTGTAGAGGGGCATCGGATAATTTTATTTTTAAATGAAAACCGGAGCATAATTGAGGGAGGTGAAAGAAAAAGGGTCAAGGCCACTATATTCCCTAGGGAGGGAAAGGGGAAATAATGAAAGAAGAGAACAATAGGGGTTATTTAAAGGTAAAGGATCTTGTTAAATTCTATGGAAAAAGGGCGGTTGTAAATAAGATAAATTTAGTAGTAAAGAGAGGACAGATTGCTGGACTACTTGGACCAAATGGGGCAGGTAAAACCACTACTTTCTATATGATAGTTGGTTTGATTAGGACTAAGGAAGGTCATATATTTTTGGATGGGCAAGATATTACCCATGAACCGATGTACAAAAGGGCCAGGCAGGGGATAAATTATCTATCTCAGGAACCATCGGTGTTCAGAAAACTTACTGTGGAGGAGAACCTTTTAGCTATTATGGAGATTATAGATACACCAGTGCAGGAAAGAGAGACATTCCTTCAGTCTCTTTTAGGTGAGTTGAACATAAGCCATTTGGCTAAACAAAAGGCCTATTCTCTCTCTGGGGGTGAGAGGAGAAGACTGGAAATTACAAGGGCCCTGATTACTAGTCCCAAATTTATTTTGCTTGACGAGCCATTTGCGGGCATTGATCCCATGGCCATTAACGATATTAAGCAAATCATCCAGGGGCTTAAGGAAAGGGGTTTGGGAATATTGATATCAGATCATAATGTCAGGGAAACACTGGATGTCTGTGATCTTGCTTACATTATAAATGAGGGGGAGATTATCGAGTCCGGTGTTCCTGGAAAGATTGCCGAAAGCGAGGTAGTCAGGTCCGTTTATTTAGGAGAAGGTTTTAATTTATAGATTTTGCTTGGGTATTCTATGGCAATTGAACTTAAACAATCACTAAAGATGAGCCAGCGGATAATAATGACACCTCAGCTGCAGCAGGCCATCAAATTTTTACAACTGTCCAGGTTGGAACTCTGTCAGACAATTAATCAAGAAATGGAGGCCAATCCGTTATTGGAGGAGGTTCCAGGCGGTGAGATAGAGGAAGGGTTGCCGGAAGAGGAAAAGAAAGAGGAATCTATCAAAGAAGAGTCCTTACCAGAGGTAACAATCAAAGAGACAATAAGTGATGATTTCGATTGGGAGGCTTATATCTCAGAATATAATACAGCATGGGCAAGCTCACCCCATGAAGATATAGAAGATAGAACATCCTTTGAGAATTTGATTTCTCCTAAAACAAGTCTTTACTCCCATCTTGTTTGGCAATTACAGGTTAGCGATCTTGATGAAGCACAAAGGGAGATCGGGAGATATATTATTGGTAATATAGATGCCGATGGGTATCTTAAGGAATCTATTGACAATATTGTCCATTTTACCCATCGGTCAATAGAGGAGATATTTAAGGTACTAAATATTATACACGAATTTGACCCAGTTGGGGTTGGGGCAATAGATACCAAGGAGTGTCTATTGATCCAGCTACGTTTCCAGGGTATGGGTGGGAGTATCTCCGAAAGAATACTGCTTAATTACATGAAGCAACTGGAGAAAAAAAGATACAATCAGATTGCTAAAAGCATGGGTGTCTCATTGGGGGAGGTCTTAAATGCTGTTTCTATTATAGAATCTTTGGAACCTAAACCGGGTCGTTTCTATAATGATGAGGAAACTATTTATATAATCCCTGATGTTCACGTATTTAAAATGGGGGGTGAGTTTGTTATTTTTTTGAATGAGGATGGTCTTCCCAAATTAAGGATCAGTAACTTCTATAAAGAGACACTTGCCAAGAAAGATGATCTATCTAGTACTACGAGAGAATACATTCGTGATAAATTAAAGAGTGCCTCCTGGATAATAAAAAGTATCCATCAAAGGCAGAAAACAATCTATAAGGCCACAAGGAGTATTGTTAAGTTCCAAGAGGACTTCTTTGAGTTTGGAGCAGCGCATTTGAAACCAATGGTTTTGAGAGACGTAGCTGAAGATATTGAGATGCATGAATCAACTGTAAGTAGGGTTATGAATAACAAATATATGCATTGCCCTTTTGGTGTTTTAGAACTAAAATATTTTTTGAATAGTGGTATCCAATCTGTTAATGGAGTGGGTAAGGTGGCTTCTTTGAGTGTTAAGGAGAGGCTTAAGGAGATAATCAAGACTGAAGACAAGTCCAAACCTCTTAGCGACCAAGAGATAGCCAATATTTTACGACAATCGAATATAGATATAGCCCGGAGGACCGTGGCTAAATATAGGGAAGTACTCGGAATTCTTCCATCTAATCAGAGGAAAAAACCTTATAGTTAAGTTTGCTGGATTTTCTCATTATTTTTAGAGGGGTCATGATTGGTGTTTGACTTTCAAATATTTTTTTGTTAATTATCCAAATCTTTTGTGGGAGGATAAGATGGAGATATCTGTAACTTTTAGGCATATGGAACCATCAGCAGAATTAAAGTCATATGTAGAAGAAAAGGTTTATAAGGTAAAGAAGTACTTTAATTCTCCTGTTGAGGCCCATATTGTTCTAAAGGTAGAAAAATTCAGGCACATTGCTGACATGGCTTTATCTATTGATGGAAACAAGATTAAGGCTGTAGAGCAGACTGGTGATATGTATTCCTCTATTGATCAGGTAATGGATAAGATAGAGGAGCAGCTAAGGCGGTTACTATCCCGAAAAAGGGAATATAAATCGGAGAATATTAAAGGTGGGGATTTCTTAAATGGTGAAATAGAAACCCAAGATATGTTGGCTGAATCAGAGCCCAGGATAATAAAAATAGAAAGAGTGGATATAAAACCTATGGATATAAATGAGGCGGCAATGCAATTAGGTTTATCAAAAAAAAATTTTCTTGTGTTTACCAATTCTAAATCTAAAGATATTAATGTTATCTACAAACGAAAAGATGGGAATTTAGGTCTTATTAAAACTTCTAATAAATAGTTGATGTCAATGGTAAAGGAATGAAATTTTCAGAAATATTTAAACCACAGTCTATTATCACTAATCTGAATGCTCATGATAAAAAGGGAGTTTTGGAAGAGCTCTCACAGATTATAACTGAGCAAGAGCCATCTTTAAATAAAAGGACATTACTTCAGGTTCTATTGGAAAGAGAGAGGTTGGGAAGCACTGGTATAGGTGATGGGATTGCTTTACCTCATGGAAAATTAAAGGGATTGAATAAACTTTTAATCTCTTTTGGTAGGAGCATTGATGGCCTGAATTTTGATTCCATAGATGAACAACCCGCATATCTTTTCTTTCTTTTGCTTGCACCTGAGAATTCAGCTGGTATGCACCTTAAGGCACTGGCCAAGATATCAAGGATGTTAAAAGATGGTAATTTTAGGCGACGATTAATGGACGCAAAATCAAGGGAAGAGGTCTACGAGGTTATAATAGATAAGAATGAGGAGCTTTAAATTTTATAATGATCGGTTTGCTTATAATAACTCATGGTCAGTTAGCAAAAGAACTCCTTAAGGCAGTCCAATTTATTGCAGGTGATGTTGAAGCGGTGGAGAGCATTTCAATTGATGCCATGAGGGATTCCAAAGAATTAAGAGATATGATTGAGAAAAAAATAGAGTCTTTGGATCAAGGACAAGGTGTTCTTATTCTGACAGACATGTTTGGCGGGACACCATCAAATCTGGCCCTGTCTTTTCTTCAAAAAAACAAAGTTGAGATTGTGACAGGCCTAAATCTACCCATGGTAATAGCCGTTGCCCATAATAGGGAAGGGCATAGCCTCGAAAAAATAGCAGATATGGCAAAGACCGCAGGAAAAAGAAGCATTTCTCTGGCGAGCGAGTTACTTAAACCTACAGAAGATAAAAAAAGTAAGCAGTAGGCAGTAGGCAGAAGAGAGTGCTTACTGTTTACTGCTTACTGCATACTAAAAAAGGAGGCAGTCATGACAGTTAAGGTAGGTATTAATGGTTTTGGGCGTATAGGGAGAATGGTTTTTCGTGCAGCATACAGAAGAGATGATATTGAATTTTTAGCTATAAATGACCTTACTGATCCTAATACCCTTGCACATCTTCTTAAATACGATTCAGTGCATGGAATACTCAATGCAAAGGTCAAAGTAGACAAGGATAATATTATAGTTGATGGAAAGGGTATAAAGGTCATCTCAGAAAAGGATCCAGGTAAACTTCCTTGGAAGGATTTCGGCGTGGATATAGCTCTTGAGTGCACAGGGCTTTTCACAGACAGGTCCCAGGCCTCTAAACATTTAGATGCTGGAGCAAAAAAGGTGATCATTTCGGCTCCAGCCACCGATCCTGATATAACCTTGGTAATCGGAGTCAATGATGAGCAATATAATCCAAAGAGTCACCATATCATTTCAAATGCATCATGCACAACAAATAGCCTGGCCCCGATCTGTAAGGTTTTGGTAGACAGGTTTGGGATTGAAAAAGGCCTTATGACAACAATACATTCTTATACTTCAGATCAAATGCTTCTCGATTTTCCCCATAAGGATCTTAGGAGGGCCAGAGCAGCAGCTGTTTCTATGATTCCCACAACTACAGGAGCGGCCAAGGCGCTTTCTCTGGTTATTCCTGAACTATCTGGCAAGATGAATGGGATGGCCCTGAGGATTCCCACCCCCAATGTCTCTTTAACTGATCTCGTGGTCCAGCTAAGCAGAACTGCCTCTGCTCAAGATGTAAACAAGGCCTTTGAAGAGGCCTCCAAGGGTAATATGAAAGGTATCCTTGAGTATTCTAATGAGCCCCTTGTTTCCTCTGATTTCAATGGGAATACTGCCTCTAGCATTGTGGATGCCCTATCAACAATGTCTATAGGGGATAATATGATAAAGGTACTCGCATGGTATGATAATGAGGTTGGCTACGCAAACAGGCTGGTAGATCTTGCTGCTATGTACGTTGCCAAAGGCTTATAACAAATATGACCATGAAAAAAAGAAAATTTTTAATGGCAGCTAACTGGAAGATGAATCTTTCCCTTGGGGAGGCAAGGGATTTTTTTGCCAGAATTAAGGGGGCTAAAATAGATTTTAATAAGGTTGATGTACTTGTTGCTCCTCCCTTCACCACCCTGCAATTGGCAAATGAACTATTAGCCGGGACAGATATCCTTATTGCAGGGCAGAATATGCATTGGGAACGGGGAGGGGCCTTTACAGGTGAAATTTCTGCCCTAATGCTTAAGGAGGCAGGCTGTAGCCATATAATCCTGGGGCACTCAGAGCGGCGGATACTCTTTTTTGAAACCAATGAGATGATTAACAGTAAGGTTGATTCTGCAATTGAGGCAGGATTGATACCTATTGTATGTATTGGTGAGACATTAAAAGAGAGAGAGGGAAAAAAGACCTTTGATATTATTGAGACCCAGTTAAATAAATCACTTAAGATTATTTGCCAGCAGCGAGGTGTACCAAAAAGCCTGATTCTGGCATATGAGCCTGTTTGGGCTATAGGGACAGGGAAAACAGCTACCCCTGAACAGGCACAGGAGGTGCATCTTTTTATAAGAAAATGGCTTAGGAAAAATTTTGACCATGATAAAGGAGAATCTATTCGAATACTTTATGGTGGAAGTGTAAAGCCGGACAATATTAAAGAACTAATGTCGCAGCCAGATATTGATGGGGCATTGATTGGAGGGGCAAGTTTAAAGGTCGATTCATTCCTTCCAATCATCCGATTTTATGAAAGTTGATCTCCTCTAAAGCACTTTATCTCATTTATCCCTTTTCCCACATGCATGCCTTTAAGGATTTCCATGCATTGAGACCTTTGAAAAAATATCTTACATGTCATTGCGAGAAGTGAAGCGACGTGGCAATCTTTTATATTTTCAATGAGTTAGAGATTGCTTCACATTCGTTCGCAATGACAGAGTGGCCATTTTTCAAAGGTCTCGCATTATACATAACAACATAAATAATTGCACAAAAATGCATATTAATTTTGACGAGACAGGATTTACAGGATAATCAGGATATTTTTTGCCTTTCCGGAAGAAAGGCAAAAATCCTAATCCCTTTCCGAGGGAACCGCTATCCTAAAGCATGGGGAAAGGTAGGCTATAGAACCCGAAACCAAGCAATGCAAACAGTCAAGCCATTTTTTTCTCGCCTAAAGGCGGGATTGCTTTTTCTCCCCTTCATCCGGAAGAGGAGAAAGCAACAAAAGAATCCAAATAATCCGGTCAATCCTGTCGAAAAAAAGAACGTTCTCTTTTCCACTCTTATCGCACAAAATGGCATAAAATTTATGACTCTGTGCATAGATTAAATAGCACGGCAGTAGATCCTATATTTTGTGTTTTTAACCAATCTGTTAGGAAAGCTCTATTTAGAAGGTTTTACTAATTTAATAAAAATGCTATTATCAATCATAAAAATGAGCTTTTTAAAATTAGTATTTGACTTATAAAATAGAATAAATTATATTAAATTAATTTATTTTATTGATTTCTATTTAAAAAGACTATTTTTAGAGGTATATACCTCCAATTCCAACTATATTGTGCAGGTATTTAATGTATCTTAAGTATTGGGGGATAAAAAAGTTTCCCTTTGAGAATGTCACTGATCCCTATTTTTTTTACCTCTCCGAATCCCACGAAGAGGCCATGAGCCGGCTTCTTTATGCAGCTCAGATGCGGAAAGGTGGAGCAATGTTGACAGGGGATATTGGCTGCGGGAAAACATTGATTAGCAAGATATATATGGAGAAATTGATAAAAGAAGGATCTGAGGTTATCCTTTTACCGAATCCACCTTTCGGGGCTATAGAGTTTTTACAGGAAATAATTCATCAACTGGGTATCACTGAGGTCCCAGATTCCAAGAGTAAGCTTTTGCAAATCCTCAAAAAAAAGATGGCCCACAATTTGGAACGTAATAAGGTGACAATAATTATTATAGATGAAGCCCAGGTATTAAATGAAGAGGCCTTTGAGGAGGCAAGGCTTCTTTTAAATTTTCAGATCAACAATCAGTTCTTGCTTACCCTTATTTTAATAGGGCAGGCTGAATTGAAGCTTAAAGTTAGACAGATGGAACAGTTTGATCAAAGAATAGCCATAAAATACCATATTCATCCATTTGGCTTATTGGATACTGCTAAGTACATCATGCTCAGGGAAAAAAAGGCAGGTTTTACAAAAAATGTTTTTTCTACTAAGGCCCTGAAGACGATCTATGAATATACCAGCGGTATACCAAGAAGAATAAACTCGGTATGCGATTTAAGTCTATTGATTGGATTTAATAAAAAGAAGAAATTTATTGAGTCAGGTATAATAAAAAATATTATAGATGATTTGGCTTAAGGATGATTCGTTTTTCTGAAATAGTCGAGCATGGTCAAAAGGTAGATTTAAAAAAGAAGATTGATATAGGTGATGTGAGCCTTAGAGAGATGGATATCCTGAATAAGGATAGAGCAAGGGATGAGAATACTATTAAGGAGGCCGGGGTTTATTACCAAAAACTATTTACTCTTGCTAATAAGGTTAAATTATGGATTCGGAAGAATAGGGCTATAGATATATCCTCTATAATTCTTGTATTAACTTCTATCATTGAGAATAATCTTATTGATTCCTTATACTATTATCTTGTGCTTGAGGGTAATAAAAGGGACGAGTCAGTAGCACATTCCATTGATATGGCTATCTTTTCCATTAAGATTGGGATTGGGATGGGCTATGATAATAAAAGGTTATTAGTTCTGGCGATGGTTGCCTTCTTGCATGATGTCGGTATGTATAAGATCCCCAAAAATATTCTTAATAAAAAGGGAAAGTTGAGTGATCAGGAGTTAAAGGAGATCCAAAGACATCCGGAAATTAGCGCAGATATACTTTCTAAGTTAGGTGATAAGTATAGATGGCTGGCTGATGTGGCTATCCAGGTCCATGAAAGAGCAGATGGCTCTGGTTATCCAAGGGGTCTGAAGGGAGAGGAAATTCATGATTATGCCTACATAGTCGGTCTGGTAGATATATATTCGGCTATGATAAAAGATAGGCCTTACAGAGACAAGATTGAACAAAACAGGGCCATGAGGAGTGTCATCGCTTCAAGTAAAGGAAAATTTCCAGTTAAGATTGTAAAGGTATTTTTGAATCAGATATCTTTCTTTCCTGTAAGTAGCTATGTAAGGCTCAATGACCGTTCGATTGGTAAGGTTATTACCACAAATTCAAATTTTCCCTTGAAGCCCACTGTAGAGATTCTTCACGATAGTCTGGGTAATAGGTTAAAAGAGCCCAGAATTATTGATCTATCTCAGGAATCACTCTTATATATAACAGAGAGTATTGATGAAAAGGATATTATTTGATTATCTTTTTCTTCTCTTTTTTGTCCTAATGCTTCCAAATGGTTGCGTCAAAACTATTCAGGGTACACCTGTTAAGAACCTACCCCATTTGACCTCGCCTGGAGAATCATCCTCCAAGCCCTTAATTATGAAAGAGGAACTGGCAAGGATGAGTAAGATAACAGAAAATACTGTTTTTACAGAAAAAATGGGTTATCCAGAGTATAAGATAGGTCCTTTAGATATCTTGGAGATTACCTTTCGAGCAGGTAGTGAGCATAAAACAGATATAGTAATGGTAAAGGCAGATGGGAAGATCTCATATTCCTTTGTGGATGATTTGCCGGTTGAAGGCCTCACAGTTCGGGAAGTTGATGAGAAGCTGGCCGATAGGATGTTAGGTTTTGTAAGGAAGCCAAGGATCGATATTGTAGTCAAAGAATTTAATAGTAAAAGTGCCTTGGTTATGGGGGAGGTAGGCGCTCTTAGATATGCCCACTATAAGGCCGGGAGTGGAAGTTTTTTTCTTAAGGGGAAGACAACACTCCTGGATCTTTTGGTTATGGCGAGCGGATATACCAAGGATGCAGACATAAAAAAGGTTAAGCTTATCAGGGGGAACAAGATTTTCTATATAAATCTCTATGACCTCATATACAGGGGGGAGGTAAAGCAGAATATCATCATAGATGCCGGGGATGTCATTGATGTGCCGGAGCTTCCAGAATATGGTGAGAGGATATATGTACTGGGGGAGGTAAATAGCCAAGGCGTTTATTCCCTAAAGGATGCCCCGGATCTTTTGGCAGCCCTTTCTTTAGCTGGGAGTTATACAAGGATAGCTGTTGAGGAAAATACAGTTATAATAAGGGGTTATCAGCCTGGCAAAAAACCTCTAATTTTAACAGCAGATATTAATGCCATCCTTAAAAGAGGTGATATAGTACAGAATATATCCCTTATGGATGGAGATGTTGTTTATGTGCCTCGAAGTACAATAGGCGATATCAATGAGTTTATCATTAACACTGTTCCTCTCCTCGATTATCTCCTCTACCCCGGTAAATATAGGGATGCCTATGGGAGTTATAAACATCTCAGGTTCAAGGATTAGGTTTTAGATGGCTCAATACGACATAAATTTGCGAGAATACTGGAGGATTATCAGGAAGAGAAAGGTGATTGTCATTTTGACCACAATTCTGTTGACCCTCTTCAGCGTTGCCCTGGCCATAATTCGGGCTCCTTCACCCCTTTATCAGGCTACCTGCTCGATTAAGTTTGAAAAAGCAATTTCTCCTTTAGGGCTATATGCCAAAACTATTTCCTGGGGCGCAGGTAGTGAAATAGAGACACAGATGTCTGTTATAAAAAGTTACCCTGTGTTCAAGAAGGTGGCATTTTCTATGGGTCTACTTGGTAAAATAAAAGATTCTGAGTCAGCTGTTGGTCAGATAATTACTAATCTCCAATCCCAGATAGAGATCAGCCAAGAAGGGTATAGTAATATATTAAATATTACTGCAACAGATACCAGTCCTGAATTTGCCGCTGATTTAGCCAATGAGGTTGCTCTGGCATATAAAAAGGCACATACATATGAGATTAATCAGAGGACTGCTGAGGCAATTAAATTCATTAAAGGACAGCTTGAGGTAGTGGGTAAGAGGCTAAGGAAATCAGAGGAGAGGCTAAGACGATTCAGGGAAGATAAAGATATAATCGCTCTTTCCTCCCAGAGTTCTAATCTTTTGTCAAGGGTAGGCTCCCTGGAGACAAAATTGGCCGAAACTATAGATGTAAAAAAGGAGTTTGAGGATGTTATGGAAAGAATAAAAGAGGCCTCCAGCCATCCTTTAGGCTCAAAGTCGAGTTTTTCTTCTGAAAAGGCTTCGGCCCTTTACCAAAGCCTCAACTCCAGGCTGGTTAATCTTATGTTAGAGAGGGATACATTGCTGGTGCAATATACTTCTTCTCACCCACAAGTAATTAAAATAAATAAGCAGATTTTAGAGATTACCCAGAAAATGATCACCGAGTTAGGATCTCAGCTGAAGGTCCAGACAAAGAAGGAGGAAGAGCTAAGGAAAGAGGTTGATAACAGCAAAGGGGAGATTCAATCACTTCCCACCAAGGGATTGCAGCTTTCAAGATTAGAGAGAGATGTGAAGCGTACCAGTGAGATTTATAGTTTGCTTGAATCGAAATATCAGGAGGCCTTAATCCAGAATGCTGAAAAACCAGAAGAAGTTACCATAGTACGGCCAGCTCTTGAACCAGTTAGTCCGATTAATCCCCCCAAAATATTCTCTTCAGGTCTTCTGGGCGCTATGATCGGTCTCGTTTTCGGATTGGTATTCGCCTTTATTGTGGAGACCTTTGATACATCTCTTGGGGCAATTGATGATGTAGAGCAGACCCTCGGTCTTCAGGTATTAGGTCTAATCCCATATATAGAGCCAAAAGATGCTCAGGTAAGTCTCAAAGATAAATCTAAAGGAGGCATTGCAGATGATACCCTGGCAAGGAGTGCCTGTTTGATCCCCCACTTTGGCTCTCAATCTGTTTTGGCTGAGAGTTTCAGGTCTTTGAGAACTAATATTCAGTTTAATGCATTGGAAAAGAATATCAAGAGCATTGTATTGACAAGTGCCATTCCCCAGGAGGGAAAAACAGTTGTGTCTGCCAATCTTGCGATAACTATGGCACAGGGAGGCTTAAAGACACTTCTGCTGGGTGCGGATTTACGTAAACCTACTATACATAGAATATTCGGGCTTGATGCATCGCCAGGTGTTACTGATCTCATCCTGGGCAGTTCTGTTTTTTCAGAGACGGTCAAGACAGTAACTGACATAATGATGGGTAAGATGAGTATGGATGAGATAATGCTGACCCCGGGCATTGATAATCTTCATATTATAACCTGTGGCACAATTCCGTCAAATCCGGGTGAATTGATGCAATCGGAGAGGTTTAAGGATTTTATTGACGAAATTCATGATCAGTATGATGTAATTTTGATAGACACTCCTCCCCTGATTTCTGCAGCAGATGCCTCTATTTTGACTATGAAGGCTGATGGTGCTTTGCTTGTATATAGGGCTGGAGCGGTTGCCAGGGGCATATTGAAAAGGGTTAAGGCCCAGTTGGAACAGGTAAAGGCAAATATTATCGGGGTTGTTTTAAATGGTGTTAAGGCGGAGATAAGCCCGGATTTTGAGGAACTTAAAAAACATAAATATTACCATTACTATGGAGAAGAAGGCAAAAAAAAGAAAAAGGAGAAAGGCACTCATAAATTTCTTAGGTTCTTTTTAATATTGCTGGCCTTGTTTTTCTTAACAGTTGGCCTCTTATGGCAAAATGGGATTATCGACCTTGATAAATATCTCTTTAAAAATAGACAAGTAGTAGAAGAAAATAAAATTCCTTCATCTCCTACTAAGGGTATTAGCCCAATAAAGGTTGAAATACCCAAGCCTGGTTCTTTAAAGATTTCTACCTCTATTAATTATCCCTACTCATTACACACAGGTTCCCTCAAAAGCCTACGAGAGGTTAATAAGGATACCTCTTTTCTTAAAGGGAGAGGACTTTCCCCTTACTGGGACCGGGTTGATTTAGGGTCCAAGGGAAAGTGGTTCAGGGTTTTTGTGGGGTATTTTAAGACCTTAGAGGAGGCGAAAGAGTTCAAGGAAAGCCTGAGTATTCCAGGGAGCAGGGTTCTTAAGACAAGATATACCAATGAGATCGGCTATTTTGCCTCCAAAGAAGAGATGAAGGAAAAGATAATCTCACTCAAAAAAGCCGGTTATTCACCATATATTATTGAATATCCTGAAAAGGGATACAGGCTTTTAATCGGGGCCTTTTTAACCAAGAAAGGTGCGGATCAATTGGCTCGCGCACTTAAAAAGGCTGGCATATACAGCACAGTGGTTTTAAGGTAACCCTGGAAATCTTAAATGAATAATTCTTCAGGGCAATCTACCCTTCAGTTAATCATTCCTCTCTTAATAATTCTTTTTCTTACCCTTACCTTTGCCTTTTTTATGCCAACAATGTCTACCAAAGGAACCATAGCAGTTGCTGTGGGCATAATCCTTTTTATGGTCAGCTTTGTAAGCTCCCCGGCTGCCCTTTATATTCTTATATTTTCCATGCTATTGGGGCCTGAAATAGTTATTGGCAAGACCGCAGGTGCCGCTCTCGGAAGGGGTGTAACCCTTAGGTTGGATGACTTTATTCTGGTAATAATTGGCTTTAGCTGGCTTGCCAGAATGGCGCTATATAAGGAACTGGGATTATTTTTAAGAACTCCGCTGAACAAGCCGATTGCTTTCTATATAATTGCATCTCTCATCTCAACCCTAATTGGCGCCATGATGGGGAGGGTGGATCTAAAAACAGGCTTCTTATTTGTGCTTAAATATTTCGAATACATGATTGTATATTTCATGGTAGTCAATCATTTGCATGATAAAAAACAGATCCATCATTTTTTATGGGCCTTGCTTTTAACCTGTGTGATTGTTTCTTTTATTGGTATGGCCCAAATACCTGGTGGGGGAAGGGTGTCTGCACCATTTGAAGGAAAGGTAGGCGAACCCAATACCTTTGGTGGTTATCTTGTTTTTATGATGGCCATCACAATAGGGCTTTTTTTAACAACAAATTCATTGCGGGATAGACTAATCTATGGAGGCATTTCTATTATTGCATTTATTCCCTTTCTTTTTACTCAATCAAGGGCCTCTTATCTTGCCTTTTTTCCCATGCTCTTGGTCTTTGTCTGGTTGTCTGAGAAGAGAAAATTAATCATACTCTTTCTATTATTTATCGCCCTCTTATTCCCTCTGATAGCTCCCCAGAAGGTAAGAGATAGAATTACTTTTACCTTTACCCAGAAAGCTCACCCGGGCCAGGTTCAAATAGGCGGTACTCGATTAGATACATCTACCTCTTCAAGACTTAGATCATGGCAAAATGCCTTGAAAGCTACTGTAAACCATCCGATCTTTGGCTTTGGTGTAACAGGATACGGTTTTCTGGATGCCCAGTATCCGAGGGTACTGGTAGAGGCAGGTATTATTGGAATAATGAGTTTTATCCTCTTGATTGCAGCCATCTTCAGACAGGGAAATACGGTCTTTAGGTCTACCAGTGATATTTTCCATAAAGGGCTATCTATGGGGTTTTTGGCAGGTTTTATCGGGTTATTAGTACATGCTATTGGGGCAAATACCTTTATTATTGTTAGGATAATGGAGCCCTTCTGGTTTGTATTGGCCATGGTGGTAATGATGCCGGAGCTGGAGGCACAGTCGTCTGTTGAAGAGTATAGTGCCCCAGTGGAATAGTCTGCCTGCGGCGGACATTCCACGGGGCAAGCATAGAGCAGAGGGCTTAGAATAATGAGCTAAGAGCATAGGGCTAAGAGCAAAGAGCGTGGAGCAAAAGAAAAGAGCTTGGAGCTTAGCTTTATGCTCTTTGCTTTTCTGTGTTGAGAACTAAAATATTACTTGACAAATATAGGACATATAATACATATTATCAAATAAAATGCATTATTAACTAAGACTTTTATGAAATATTTTAAAAGAAAATTACAAGAAAAGATACAACTCTGGCTCGACAAGCCTGACACCTTAGTTATCCTGGGAGCACGCCAGGTGGGGAAAACAACCCTCTTAGAGCTTTTAAAGGAAGATATAAAAGAGAAGTGGGGTGACTCAAGAAATATTCTGACCTTTAATATGGAGGATACAGATCAACTGTCTGCCCTGAATAGGGATCCTAAATACTTTCGAGAGTATTGTATTTTTTCTGGAGCAGACCCAGACAAAGACTCGATAGTGATGATTGATGAAATCCAGTATCTGAACGATCCATCCCATTTTTTAAAATATCTTGCTGACTTTGAGCCTTCGCTCAAGCTGATTGTAACAGGTTCTACCTCTATTGCCATTAAGAGATTCAAGGATGGTATGACAGGAAGAAAGAAGGCGTTTACGCTATTCCCTCTTGATTTTCAGGAATTTTTATTGTTCAAGGGTAATAAAACACTTTCATCTGTGTTAGAAGAATTTCATTTCAAAAATCTTGTCCTAAAAAAAATAGGGATAGATTATGAAAGAATTAAACCCTTTACCCAGGAAATGGAAGTCCTGTTTGAAGAATATATTCTCTATGGAGGCTATCCAAAGGTGGTTTTGGCAAGATCACAAGAGGAAAAGCTGGAGGAATTAAGGGAGATTTTTGAGACATATGAATTAAAAGACGTTAATGTCCTTTTTGATGTGGTCAATATCTCCGCTTTTCGGAATCTGTTCAAATTATTAGCTGGAAGTGTAGGGGGTCTTTTGAATGTGAATGAACTTTCAGGTACTCTTGGAATTGGCAGGGATACTGTGAGGCGCTATCTTTCGGTCTTTGAAAATTCTTTTATCATGCATATGCTCCCTCCATTTCATACCAATATCCGAAAAGAGTTGACCAAAATGCCGAAGTTATTTTTTCTGGACACTGGATTAAGGAATTTTGCCCTGAGAAATTTCACAGAGTTGAGCTTCCGTCCTGATAAGGGCGCTCTGCTTGAAAACACGATCTTTTGTGAGCTTTTCAAGAACTTGGGCGTGATCGACCAACTCTATTTTTGGAGAACCATCTCGAAAACTGAGATTGATTTTGTTCTGACTGGCGAACAAAACCTGGCATTTGAGGTGAAATTCACACCTAACGCCCGCTTTAGACAACCTTCCGGGCTGAAGGCATTTGGTGAGATCTATCCCGATTTTGAAGAGGTTGTAGTAACTCATGATCTATTTACAAGAAATAATGGGCTTTTCTTCTTGCCCGGATGGATGATATGAAGATTATTTTTGGAGTCTATAATAAAAAAAATTCTTAGATTCCATAGCAGTAAGGATTTAAAATAATAGTTTTATTGGTTCGATTAATTCCATTAGGTCAACATGGAAAATTTTAACTTAATGCACTTAGAGATTGGGGAAATATTGGGAGAATAGATTATAATGCTGTAAGTCATGTAAAAACGTCTATAAAAAAGCTTAAAACAGATAAAGATGTGTATAAATATCACCCCAAAGACTTACTGTCCTGAATTTATTGGCTGGCTTAATGCCCAAGGCCTGGGACTAAAAAAGCATGTCCACGTGGATTAAACGTGGGAATTATAACTTGTAATATCGATGGGGCTAAGCCATAATAAGGACTGAAGGAAGGGGATAATGAATACTGAAGTAAAAGTCCAAGACGACATCCTCAAGATTGTCGAAAAGCTTAAGAGGAAATACCAGCCTAAGAAAATTATCCTTTTTGGCTCCTATGCTTATGGTCTGTCGGATAGAGACAGTGACGTAGATCTCTTGATTATCAAGGATACAGCTGAGAGACCAATTGATAGACGAGTGGCTGTGAGCAGAATCGTCTCTGACCCTAAGAGGCTTATCCCCGTTGATGTTATTGTTCTCACGCCCGAAGAAGTCAATGAACGGTTGGGTATCGGAGATCAATTCCTCAAAGAAATCCTGTCAAAGGGGGAGATTTTACATGAAGCGTGAGGAGTCCCGTTATCCTCAAGATTGGTTCAGGATCGGAGACAAAGAATTCAAGCGTGCTGAAAATCTTCTAAATTTAGGAGATATGAATGGAGCAGGATTCAATGTTCATCAGGCGATCGAGAAATATTTAAAAGCCTATCTTCTTTTTGAGGGGTGGGATATGGATCTTTGGCCTGAGAATTGCCAATCGCGGCCTTGGTTTTATCCGAACAATAATACTTGCTCGATTGCTCGCCCCTCATGATTTTGGCCTTCTTGGGATTGCCACGCTGTCAATATCAACACTTGAAACCTTTTCTCAAACCGGATTTCAGGTAGCATTAATACAAAAAAAGGAGAATGTTGAATCATACCTTGGTACAGCTTGTACGGCTTTTCAGATCCCTTTTCACTGATCTTATTACTTTTACCAGCTTGGATTAATTTTTCCTATTTATGTAGTACACATAAGCAAGCACTGATATTGGTGGGGTTATTGTAGATATATTGTCTTTCTCGTCTCGATGTTAGGGGAATATTTGCACAATATCAAAGCAATAATTTGTGTAAATTTAATTGACAAAATGCACTTTTTGTTTTAATATTGTAATGAGACACCTTAATCAAACATTTCGGAATTTTTATATTGAAATCAGTGAACTTTTTTGTGGGCATTGATTTGTGCTATAAGGTATAATAGAGATTATGCGAGGAGGTTGATCATGAGGGCAACTGTAACTATTGAAAAAGAAATCTTGGATGAACTTTTAAAAGAAATGAATGCAAAGACAAAGAGCTCTGCTGTAAGAAAGGTGATTGATGATTTTCTGAGGAGAAAGAGGATAGAAAGGATTAAGACGATGAAGGGCAGGCTTGGCTTTGATCTGACGGCCTATGAGATTAGACATTATGAGCGGTGAGAGGATCTTAATAGACACCTCTGTCTGGATAGACTACTTCCAGAATAAGCCCTCTACCCTTTCTGAGAGAGTGGATGGTATCCTTTCTGGGGATAGTGTCTATGTTCCAAAGATTGTTATAGCTGAGTTAATCCAGGGGGCAAGATCACAGAAGGAGCTCTCAGTAATCGAAGACTTTCTCTATGCCTTTAATATCATTGATCAGAAAAAAGATACATGGATAGAGGCCGGAAAACTCTCCTATAGGCTGAGAAAGAAAGGCAGGAACATAAACCTAACAGATTGTTACATAGCCATTATAGCCAGAGCATATAAGTGTAGGATCTTTACTCTGGATAAGCACTTCAAGGATATCCAAACTGAGATAGAAATAGACCTCTACTTAGGAGATCGAGCAGAGTCCCAATAGCTCTTAGCTCTACGCCCTATGTTTACCCCGTTGAATGTTTACCCCATGCAATGCTTTAAGATTTCTATTGCACTGGGGCCTCTGTTTTTCTATTCAACTGGGGCTCCAAGCTCTATGTAATTGTTGTAATCAATAAAACCAATGGAACAAATTCAACCAATCAAACCAACCTCATCTGAGCCTCTTTCAAAAAGGGTTGTTAGGGGTGGGATATGGGTTTTTGCCCTTAGGATTACCAACCGTGGTCTTGGCTTTATCCGAACGATAATCCTTGCTCGCTTGCTCGCCCCCCATGATTTTGGTCTTCTTGGTATAGCCATGCTGGCCATAGCCACTTTAGAAACCTTTTCTCAGACAGGGTTCCAGGCAGCCCTAATACAAAAAAAAGAAAATATTGAATCATACCTTGATACCGCCTGGACAGTTTCTGCTATTCGAGGGATTGTTCTATTTTTAATCCTATTTTTTTCTGCTCCAGTAGTCGCCAAATTCTTTAATTCACCCCAGGCTACTTTGGTAATAAGAGTCATTGCTATATCTACACTTCTTTCAGGATTCAGGAATATTGGCATTTTATTTTTCCAAAAGGAACTGGAGTTTAATAAACAATTTGTTTATGAATTTTCTGCCACAATAGTTGATCTTACTGTAGCCATCTCTTTAGCATTTATATTGCGAAATGTCTGGGCTTTAGTTTGGGGTGGGCTCGCAGCTAACTTCGTTCGGCTTTTCATGTCTTATATAATCCAACCATATCGCCCTCGAATCAGGTTTGAGAAAGAGAAATTCCAGGATCTATTCGGTTTTGGCAGGTGGGTATTGGGTTCCAGCATATTGATTTTTTTAATTACGCAAGGCGACGATATTTTTGTAGGTAAAATGCTCGGAGTGACAGCATTAGGTCTTTACCAGATGGCTTACCTAATATCTAATTTACCTGCCACAGAAATAACCCATGTTATTTCTCAGGTGACCTTCCCCGCCTATTCAAAATTGCAGGATGATTTACCAAAACTAAGAGAAGCATATCTTAAGGTATTACAGCTCACTGCATTTATATCGATACCCTTAGCTGGAGGAATATTTGTTCTCGCTCCAGAGTTCACGAAAATATTTTTAGGGAACAAATGGATGCCTATGGTACCCGCAATTCAAGTATTAGTTTTGGCAGGTTTAATAAGATCTATAGCTGCTACAACCGGACCTATCTTCCATGGAGTTGGTAAGCCGAAAATAGATACTATATGGCAAATAATTAGATTGATTGTTTTGATTGCTTTAATTTACCCTTTTACTATGCGCTGGGGTATATTAGGAACTTCTATTACTGTATTATTCAGTATATTAGTGTCCACATTAGGATTTAGTTTTAGGGTTATAAGAATTACAAAATGTGGGGTACAGAATTTTGGAAAGATGATAATCCTGCCCCTTTCAAATGCGATGGTTATGGTATCAATCATATTGATTTCGAAGAATAGCATTCAACTGATTGGATTTTTGGAATTTTTCTTATTTATTGGACTTGGATTCATAAGCTATCTATGTGTAACATGTTTATTCGATAGGTTTTTAAATTATGGGATACAGAAACTTATAAAAGAAAACTTAGCCTTCCGATAAGGTAGAATCATATTGAATTTTAGCTGAAAAAAGTAACAATTTGATCTTTTCCTTATATAATTTTCTGAATTAAAATAATATTCTTTACGATTGAAAATGTCAGATAATAATGAAACAGAGAAATCTTTCCAGAAACTAGATCCATATTTTAATATTAGTTACGACAGCAAAGAACGATTTTGCAGTTATTGGCATCAGATTAATGAAATTATTTCATTAAAACCAGAAAGAACGCTTGAAGTTGGCAAAGGTAATGGGTTTGTAACAAGGTATTTAAAAGAAAAGGAATTTGATGTTGTCACTTTAGATATTGCTTATGATTTACGACCTGATGTAGCTGGTTCTGTATTAGCAATTCCATTTGAGAATGACTCTTTTGATGTGGTTGCATGTTATGAAGTTTTGGAACATTTACCTTACAGCAATTTCACTAAAGCACTTAGTGAATTATCTCGTGTTTCACAAAAACATGTAGTATTATCTATTCCCGATGTTACCACTGTTTATAGATTTAATATTGAGTTGCCGAGAATGAAGCCAATCAAGAAGCTTATACCACACCCTTTTCCGAGATCAACTAATCATCAGTTTGATGGTGAGCACTGCTGGGAGATAGGCAAGACAGGTTGTCCACTCGATAAGATACGACTTGATCTAATTCGGTCAGGTTTTAACATATTAAAAACATATAGGGTTTTTGAATTTTATTATCATAGGTTCTTTATGTTGGAGAAGCTGTAGGTTTATTCCCCAGTCAAATGAGTTTTTAAATGAAGGTTGATATTCTCTATATAACATATAACAGGATAGAGAGCACAATATTAACCCTTCCAAAATTACTCCAATCCACTGCATATCCTTTCAATTTAACTATTATTGACAATGGGTCAAGTGATAACACCGTGGATTATCTGAGGGAGGCAGCCAGAAAATATAGTTCACGAAAACCCATCAGGCTTATAGTAAATAAGATCAATCAGGGCTTATCAAAGCCAACCAACACATTTTGGAAAGAATCGAAGGCAGATCTAGTCGGGAAAATAGATAATGATATATTAGTTGAAGATGGGTGGCTGGAAAAACTGATAAATGCTCATGAAACAATCCACGATCTCGCCATAATAGGAGGGTTTCATTTTCCTAAGGAAGTTTTCGATTATGACAAATGTAAACACAACATCTATCAATATGATGATATCCAAATATTAAGGCAACCATATATTGGAGGAAACTATATTGCAAAGAAGAAGTTTCTTATGGAAAAAGGATTCTTAGAGGAGGGAAGTGATAAAGGTCAATTCAGATTGGGAGGTTGGACTGGTTATCAAAAGCAACTATCGGCCAGCGGATATATCATAGGTTATTACTATCCTCTAATATTCTTCAAACATATTCATGCTTCTGAAAAAAAATATTTTAAAGAAGTGAGGGGAATGTCAAGAAGAAAATATATTAGCTGGGAAAAAAAAGATGGAAAGAAGTTGCTGAATACTAAATGGCAGTGGGAGGAATGACAAGATACAAAAAATGGAGGGTTATTTAAGCTAAACTAGGAAAAAACTACGCGGTGGGAAATTGCTATCAAGAAGGTGCGGGAATCGACTCTTGGCAAACTGTAAATCTAAAATGGTAGTCGTGACCCGAAGTTTAGATGCCATAGCATAAATGGATCTTTCTATTTTAATTGTAAGCTATAATACGTGGGGATTACTTAAAGATTGTCTTCGCTCAATTTTTAAGAATACAGAGGGGTTGATTTATGAGGTCATCGTAGTTGATAATAATTCTACAGATGGTAGTCCACAGATGATCCAGGAGATGTTTCCACAGGTTTTAC
>CAYTDY010000008.1:20888-25902 GCA_964436665.1 uncultured Desulfobacteraceae bacterium | reverse complement strand
AAGAGGACGCGAGGGTTGAAGAGTTGGTTCAGGAGCTGGGTATCGGAATCAAATAAGAAATATCATTAGTATACAAAAGAAGGACTCTTAACTTAAAAAAAAAGGGGGGGGTAAATGAGCCCCCCCCCTCTCTTTGAGGGTGTAAATGAGAGATCGATACATTGGATTGATATTTTTAGGGTTGGCCGTACTTTTTTACTATTGGGCCTATGAGCAGATTCTAGATGTAGGAACTACGATGGAAGGTGTAAACTCACCACGGTTCTTTCCGCGGTTTACGCTCATTATAATGGGATTCTGTGCAGCGCTTCTTATTATCCAAGATTTACGCGGGAAAGGAAGTGAGGTTACTGGCAAAGAGCCTCTTTTATCGCTCAGAATGGTAATTCTCTTCTCAATTGCATCATTATTTGTCCCATTATTTAGGCTACTGGGATTCTTTGTTACAGCGCCTCTTCTTATATTATCTGTTATTCTTGTACTGGGAGCAAGGAGCTGGGTAAAAATCAGCCTGATTGCCCTGATTACTCCAACAGTGATTTATTTATTTTTTGATCAATTTCTGCACATTCCACTTCCATGGGGGACCTTATTTGAGTCATTGCTCAGATAATATAGATCTCATTAACTTTTTAACGCATAGAAACGATTAAGATAATGGATATGTTCTCAATATTGCAGGCTAGTTTAGATCTCCTCTTAACCTGGCAATGTATGCTGTCCATCCTTGTGGGGCTCGTTTGGGGAGTCATAATGGGGGCTATCCCTGGTTTGGGCATCGTGCTAGCCATTGCCATAGGCATTCCCTTCACGCTAATGTTGGGGTCAGTGAATGCTATGGCATTCCTGCTGGCAGTCTATGAGGGTGCGATGTACGGGGGATCTGTTTCCGCCATCCTTATCGGTGCTCCGGGTACACCCGCAAATGCCGCTACGGTCTTTGATGGCTACCCGATGACGAAGAAAGGTCAAGCTGGGAAGGCATTGGACCTAGTCCTCTACGCTTCGGTAATTGGAAACCTTTTCGGCGAGGTTACTCTGATCTTCGTCGCCGCCCAGATAGCTAAAGCTGCCTTGAGGTTTGGCCCTGCGGAGACGTTCTCCTTAATCGTATTCGCCCTGAGTATCATTGCAAGCACCACTGGCAAAAACCTTCCTAAGGGATATATATCGGCCACCATTGGCTTCATAATAGCAATAGTGGGTATCGATGAAATTAGCGGAAGCTTCCGATACACCTTTAACACCTTGGATCTTCAGTCAGGCATCGGTATGATTCCACTCTTGGTGGGTATTTTTGCCATGTCAGAGCTTATCATAATGGCCGAAAGCCGCGTTAGTGCAACAGAGGTAGTGTTCAAAAAATCCCCTAACCCGGAGGACAATAAGGCAACCCTGAAGGAACTAAAGAAGGAATGGCGGGTTTTGTTTGAGTCATCTGCGTTGGGGGTATTTTTAGGGGCTCTGCCGGGCCTCGGTGGTACAGTTGCTGCCTTTATCGCTTACGGGAATGCACAACACAGATCCAAGGATCCCAATGCATTTGGCACAGGCATCCCAGCCGGAGTCATAGCAGCGGAAAGTGCCAATAACGGAACGTGTGGAGGGGCTTTGATCCCATTGTTAACGTTGGGCATTCCCGGAGACATAAGCACCTCAGTACTCTTGGGCGCATTCATGCTTCACGGTTTGCGCCCTGGCCCTATGCTCTTTCAAGAGCATCCCATTGAAACTTACGCTATCTTCTTTACCCTAATTGCCTCTAGCTTTATGCTTCTGTTAATCGGAAAGGCTGGAATAAGAATCTTCATTCGGTTTCTTAATGTAAGCAGGGAAACTCTAATTCCAATCGTGCTTCTTTTCTGTTTCGTGGGAACTTACTCCGTGAGCACAAGCTTCTTTGATCTGAGCCTTCTAGTCTTTTTTGGGATAGTAGGATATTTCCTGCGAAAATTCAAAATTCCATTGACGCCATTTCTCATAGCTTACATCTTAGAACCTTTCGCTGAGTTTAATTTTATGCGGGCTCTGATCATAGGGGACGGGAACCCTGCAATCTTCTTTACTCGTCCTATATCGCTAGTTTTTATTATCTTGGCGTTCGCATACGTTATTTTTACCGTTTACCGCCGAAGGAAACATCCACCTATTGAAGGGGAATTCTAATGGATCGAGTTGCCCTGAAGATGAATGAAAAGATGAATCGTACCTCTGTCATCCATATCTTATATCTCAGCCTGTTTAGCCTTTTGCTTTCTGTCTCAATCAGTCTCGCCGAAAGCTATCAAGAGGTGGATATGAAAATTATGAGTGTACCTACAGACTGGAGCATTAGGCTTACATGGTCAATTCCTAAAACTATGAAACCTAGTAGTGTGTTGCTGATTCGAAAAGAGAAAGGGTATCCACAATTCAAAGAAGATGGCAAGGTCGTATACTTCGGGAAAGCCATAAGTACAGTGGATGAAGATGTTGTGGCTGACACGGAATATTTTTACCGGTTTTTTCTACTCAATTCTAAAGGAGAGGTCATTGCCTGGGATCAGCATAAGGAAAAGACTTGAAACTTTTAAGGCCTCATGTAGGAAACATGAGATCAAAATCAAAGACAACCCTTATAGCTTTCCTCATCGAAGGGAATACCAGCATTCTAATAAAATAGCCCAAACGCAGCAGGCTAGTGTTACAAAGTTAGCAACCAGCAGAGTGGAAAACACTGCAAAGATCAATAGATGCAAGGGGAATTGCATAAATTTTCCAGAGTCTCGAACCTTATGTAACGCTCTTCGGTGAGTCTTAAAAGTTTTATTCCATCTTTTGATCGCCTTACACAAGATAACGGCAGTAGCAAAGAGCAGTGTGTCTTGTGAAATCGAGAACGCTTCAGTATGGAGAAAGTAGTATTGATTTTTTCCTTAAGCTTTAATACCAATTCCTTTACATACACGACATGTTTGATAGGTTTCTTGAACTAATCAGATATAAACTCAAATTAGGAGGTTTGTTATGGCAATAAGGACACCACAAGAATACTTGGAGAGTCTAAATGACGGAAGGGTTGTTTATTTTGAGGGCAGGAAATACCATGATGTTACGAAACATCCTGCATTGAGACTGGCTTTATATCGATGTGTACTGGACTACGTAATAGCCCAGGATCCAAAATATAAGGATCTTTTGATAGAGGTGGATGATACAGGAGAGCCGTACCATTTCGCTCTTAAGCCACCTGAGAGCGCTGCTGATCTGTTGAGAAGACGAGAGTATGAAAAAATATCAACTCGCATTATAGGCGGAACAGCTCCAGGTGCCAAGCATGTTGGCGCTGACGCATTGCAAGCGATAAGTGCAATAAGTAGATTGATGGATAAGAAAATCGGCACTTCATATACAGAGCGCGTTGAGTCATTCCGGAAAGAACTAAAAAAAATAGACGCAGCGATAGCAGGAGGAATGACTGATGTAAAAGGCGACAGGAGTTTACGACCTTCAAAACAAAAACAGCATAAAGATTTCTACGTAAGAATCGTAGACAGGTCAAATGATGGTATAGTAGTAAACGGGGCTTTAGCACATATAAGTCATGCTCCATTTGCGCACTATATTATTGTATTGCCCTGTCGAGCCATGCAGGAAGAAGACAAAGACTATGCTGTATCATTCGCAATATCTCCCGCGGAAAAGGGGGTAAAACAAATAGTCCCAAAGCTACACCATTTCGTTGAGGACGACTATTTTGAAAACCCAATTGCGGCCAGAATGGCAGGGACCGATTCCATAATCACCTTCGACAATGTGTTTGTGCCTAATGAACGAGTATTTCTTAGTGGGGAATGGGAATTTGCTGGGCGTATGGCATACATGTTCGCTAATTTTCATCGGCAGAGCGCCGACGCCTATAAAGTTGGCTTTCTCGAGACACTAATTGGATCTGCATTTCTGATGGCTGAGTATAATGGGTTGGAGAGAGATAGAATGATTAGGGATAAGCTAGCATGGCTACTCTTTTACGCTGAAACAACTGAGGCTCTGGGAAGAGCTGCTGCTGAACACCCCGTCACTGATCCCGTGAGCGGATATATCTATCCCAATCCCATGATGTCAAATTGCTCTAAGTTCTTCTATGCCGACAACTATCATCAAGCGTTGAAACTCGTCCAAGATATAGCGGGTGGCATCGTGGCGACGATTCCTAGTGTAAAGGATTACCTAAACACAGAAACTCATGCAGAACTGGAAAAATATCTGGCAGGCAAAGAGGGGATACCGACCGAGCATAGGATTCGAGCAATAAAACTGGTTGCTGATTTGTCAGGGGTGTGGGAGCAAGTGCTTACCATTCATGCTGAGGGTTCACTAGCGGCCCAGAAGTTGTCCTTCGTTCAGTTAGCAGACATCAATAGATATAAGGCCGCTGCTAAGAGGCTGGCTGGAATCGAAGATGGAACCTCGCATAATTTATTTGACGAACTCATTAAATACCCACAAGCAATAAAAAAGTATTTAGCCTGATTAGACTTACGTTTACAAAACACAAGTATTATCTCCTGTTGGACAGAACTGATGAAGGGAGGCAAGGCAAATGTCAAAAAATGAAAAGAGAGCTGACTTGTATAGACCAGGCGATGAATTTGAGCCTCTCGAATATCGGGTTACCACAGAATGGAACGAGCAATTTCGAGAGGCTTTGGAGGCTTATTACCCTAGGTATGAAGAGGAGGCTGCTCTTGGCCCTCCGATTGTAGTTCCCGGTCTTTTTATTGGAAATAGCAACATTACCCGAAGTCCCGGATTCCGTCTCGAGCCAGGAATGGCCTGTGTTCATACGAAAGAAGAGGTTCAATATATCAACCCAGGCAAAGTCGGTAAGCAATTCAGGGTCACATGGAAGGTAGTAGATTACTATGAGAAACGAGGCAGACCATACCAGGTAAAAGAGGTGACGATTGTGGATAATGACGGAGAGCAAATTCTTCGCAGAATGATTACTGATACTTATATGGGTGGACCTTAT
>CAYTDY010000008.1:9919-20878 GCA_964436665.1 uncultured Desulfobacteraceae bacterium | reverse complement strand
AAAGGAAGGCGAATCCACTGAGAAACATCCCGAGAATCCTTCGAATAAATTCACCAATGACCAAAGACGAAAAAATAAGATTAGCACTGCCTCGCCTGTAAGAAAAGCTGAGCCTGAGGGAAGCATGTTTGCCGGTCAAATCAGAACAGTTTCTTTGGAAAGGATTAACTTATTCTCTGGTGGATTCCCCAAAGGACCAAATTGGCCTGCAAAGAATATTCACACTGATCTAGAGATAGCTAAAAGCTGTGGACTCACAACAAGGGCCGCATCAGGTGCTATGTTTGAGGGTTATCTCACGGATCTCATGATTGATCTATTTGGCTTAGAGTGGTTGCATTACGGAAAAATGAAACTTGCTTTCATCAATATAGTGGACAAGGATGATACCTTAATCCCCACTGGAATCTTTAAATCAAAACAGATTGTGGACTCATCAGTAGAGTTCACCCTGGATGTTTACTGTGAGAATCAATACGGCGAAAAAGTGATTGTTGGAAACAGTATCGGAAAAGTTGTGTAATGGACAGTCAAGACAATCGAAGAGTTGGCGTAATAAAACCAGAGAGCGGGAGTAATCACAATGGAGTATGAGAACATACTATTCGAAAGGAGAGATAAAATAGGTTTTGTAATAGTTAATAGACCTGAAGTTCTAAACGTCCTAAACATGAACACCATTGAGGAGTTAAGTGACATTTTTGCACGGATAAAGGTTGATCCTGAAGTCGAGGTCGTGATTTTAACAGGAAGTGGAGCCAAGGCCTTCGTTGCTGGCGGCGACATTGAAGAGCTGGGAAGACAAGATCCTATTAATGGAAGAGACCGCGCAGTAAAATCACAAGAAATGCGTAATCGTATAGAGTTCTTGGGTAAGCCCGTTATCGCTGCAATAAATGGATATGCATTTGGCGGAGGCTGCGAGCTTGCCTTGGCATGTCATATAAGGATAGCCACAACCACTGCAAAGTTCGGTCAGCCTGAGGTCAATTTAGGCCTAATAGCCTTTGGAGGAGGAACTCAAAGACTACCACGGCTGGTAGGCAGAGGCAGGGCCTTGGAATTACTGCTCACAGGGGATATAATCGATGCTGAGGAGGCCTATCGCATAGGTTTAGTTAATAAAATCGTACCCCCCGAATCCCTTCTAACAGTAGCGGAAGATATGGCGAAAAAAATTCTATCCAGAGGCCCTATGGCGGTAATATTAACCCTGGAATCGGTAATCAATGGTCTTGAAATAAATCTAACAGATGCGATAAGCGCAGACGTGGATAGAATACTTACACTCTGGGCTACTGAAGATGTCAAAGAGGGGACAAAAGCATTTAAAGAGAAAAGGAAACCCGAGTTTAAAGGTAAGTAAGTTCTTCTTGCATCACTCTTCTGGATAAATAGCACATTGATGAGTGCTGTTTTTTGCTTTCATCAAAAGATGATGGGAAGAAGCTAATTTTGAAGACAGGAAAGGAGGTCGGGGTTCATATGGAATTAGAGGATATCAAGAGAATATGTGTGGTTGGTGGGGGGACTATGGGTTCCCAAATCGCGATACAATGTGCATTGCATGGATATGATGTCACCCTACATGATATTTCAGATGATCAACTTAAAAGGGCAATGGACAGCAATAAAGGGCATCTGGAAAGACGTGTGGAAAAGGGGAAAATGAGCAAAGCGCAGGTAGATGAAGCCTTTAAAAAGATAGAGTGCACGACAAGCCTCGAAAAAGCTGCCTCCGATGCTGATTTTGTCATTGAAGCTGTATTTGAGAAAATCGATGTGAAGAAAGAGATTTTCTCAAAGTTAGATGAGATCTGCCCTTCCCACGCGGTATTTGCCACAAACAGCTCCTATTTTCCCAATTCACTTTTTGCAGCCGCTACTAACCGTCCTGATAAGCTTGTTAATATGCATTTTTTTCATCCTGCGTTGGTCATGAAATTGGTAGAAGTGATGCCAGGGGAGAAAAACTCCTCTGAGGAGACTGTCAATATCACGGCTGAATTGGTAAGAAAAATCGATAAGGTTCCCATTGTCTTAAAGAAAGAGATCCCCGGATTTGTTGTCACCCGGATATTGTGGGCAATCAGAAAAGAGGCCTACTCTCTTCTCGAAAACGGGGTAGCTTCCTTTCAGGACATCGATACAGGGTGTGAGCTTGGCCTGAATCATCCGATGGGTCCATTTAGATTAGCTGATCTTAGCGGCTTGGATATTCAATATAATTCTATGCTGGGACTTCATGAGCAGACACAAGATCCTAAAGATTTGCCACCCAGATCCCTGCGTGAACGAGTAGAAAGAGGTGATCTCGGAAGAAAAACGGGAAAGGGGTTTTATAATTATACCACATAGATGAAAAAGCACATCGGAAAAGCGACAGGTGAATCGTTAAAATAAAATTCATCGGACCTTTAATTCAACGCAAAGCAATCATGTGTCCGAGGAGAATTATGCCATGTGGATAACTATGTAGTGTACTGCTTTGATGTATATGTTAGGCACTATTTTAGATCTTGAATTTGCAAATTTTAGTTGATTGAAAGGAGATACAATATGCGAGAGGTCGTGATTGTGAGTGCAGTACGAACACCAATTGGATCCTACTGTGGCATGTTGCGAGATATCCCATTAGAGGAGTTAGCCGTTTTAGTTCTCAATGAATCAATCAAGAGGGCACATGTCAAACCCGAAGAAGTTGATGAGGTAATCCTAGGACAATGTCAACCGAACGGTGAAACCCCTAATATCGCCAGGTTGGCCCTTCTAAAGGCAGGCTGGCCAGTTGAGATTCCAGGCTATATGCTTGACAGGCGTTGCTGTACCGGCCTCCAGTCCATCTGTAATGCTGCAATGGAGATTCAGACTGAGAATTCCGAGATAGTTGTTGCCGGTGGCGCCGAGAGCATGAGTCGAGCCGAGTTTTATATTCCCGGCGAGTACATCAAATGGGGCGTGGGAGGCAAGACAGATCCTAAGTGGGGGTTCTTCCCCAGGCAGCACGGAAGCCTATCGCTTTGGGGGATCCCTCTTTATGATAGAATTCAGCGCGGCAGGCCAATGCACCAGCCAATAGACAGATTTGGCGAGCTCAACTCCATGATGACATGGGCGGAAACAGCAGCGAAGCATGAAGGGATAACCCGTGAGGAGGCTGACAAATGGGCACTGCGATCCCATCAAAAAGCCATTCACGCTATAGACTCTGGAGTATTTAAGGAGGAAATTGTACCGGTCCCCACCAAACAAAAAGGTAAAGAAGTCATTCTCGACACCGACGAGACACCTCGTCGTGACACCTCATTAGAGAAACTTGCTAAACTTCGGACCGTTTATCCAGATGGAGTCTGCACTGCAGGGAACTCCTCCAGTGAAAACGACGCTGCTGCTGCCTTGGTTGTGACAACTCCAGACATTGCAACGGAACATGGTGTTGAGCCACTAGTTTATTTCAGATCTTTTGCGGTGGCTGGCGCTGATCCAACGCTTACGTATCCGGCAGTACCAGCAGCAGTGAATAAGGCGCTGAAAAAATCCGGGCTAACTATAGATCAAATGGACCTTATTGAGATACAGGAAGCGTTTGCAGCACAGGCACTGGCCGATGCAAAACTAATAGGTCTTCGCGAGGAAGATATAGATAAGAAGGTCAATGTCAATGGTTCCGGAATCTCCTTGGGGCATCCGATCGGAGCAACAGGAGCCGCACGGCTCACCACGCTCATTCATGAGATGGTGCGACGAAGTGTCAAGTATGGCCTTCTAACAATCTGTGGTGGAGGAGGGCTAGGTATCTGCGGAATTGTGGAAAGGAAAATCTGACCTGAGAGGTTGTGGATCGAGGGCTCTCGCGAGAACTAACATCCTTTAACCAATCTCCTGCCTTCGTAGTGCAACCTTTTGCTTAACGATATCCAACAACATGCAGGTACGAGAATTTATAATCATCAACCGTAAATAAGGGGCAAGCAATGGATTTTGAACTTGCTAAGCCACAAAAAGATATTCAAATGGCTGCAAGGGAATTTGCGAGAGGCGAATTTGATGCAGAGATTGCTCTTGAGCTTGATCAACAGAACGAGTTTCCAGAGGAAATTTGGAAAAAAGCAGCCAAACTCGGCTTTACCAGTATACTTATCCCTGAAGAATACTTGGGGCAAGAGCTTGGAATGATGGAAAACACTTTGGTGGTGGAAGAATTCTGCCGTAAAGACTCTACTATTGGCAGCGCTCTTGCAATTTCCAGTTTTGGTTCTGAGTGCTTGGTACATTTTGGAAGTGATGAGCTGAAACAGAAATTCCTACCCCTTGTCGCTGAGGGAAATATGATTGCTGGGTGGGCTTTTAGGGAACTCGGCCACAGTTTGAATATCCGAGAGGTCTCAACGACTGCTGTGAAAGACGGAGATGAATGGCAACTCAATGGCAAAAAAGTATTCATCTTAAATGGTGGTATCGCGGGTTTTTATAGCGTACTTTGCAAAACAAATTCAGGAGTTAGTGCAGGTGAACCGGGCGCATCCATAATCCTTGTTGAAGCAGACCGAAAAGGTATCTCTATCAGGGATATGGGCAAGAAGTTGAGCATACGGACTGTGCCGATAGCGGAAATAATATTCGATAACGTTCACGTTCCATTGCCGAATCTGATTGGGCAAGAGCACAAGGGACGCTCTCACGTAATGGATTTCATGGATGAAATCAAAATATTGATTAGCTCTCAGGCATTGGGCATTGCACAAGGCGCCTTTGATCGTGCCCTCGCATATGTTAAACAGAGGGAGCAATTCGGGAAAAAGATTGCAGAGTTTCAGATAACCCGGCATAAGTTGGCTGAAATGGCTACAAAAATTGAACTTGCTCGCCTGATTACTTATAAGGCAGCCTGCGGCTATGATCAGGGGCGCATGGATTCCGAATACACATCTATGGCTAAATTTTACACGGCTCGGACCGCAGTAGAAATAGCCGATGAGTCGATACAGCTTTTTGGCGGATATGGATACGTATTGGATTACGAAGTAGAACGCTTCTACCGCGATGCCAAGATTACCGAGCTCTACGAAGGCAGCAGAGAAGTACAAAAAGATATCATCTCTGATGCCCTCATCGGGTAAAACATATACCTCAAGTCAAGAAAAAGTCAAAAGAAGATACATACCGTCTTAGATCAATTAGCTGAATGTGGGGGCAATGAAATGGATTTTAGTATTCCGGAAAAGCTTTTGAGAGTGCAGGAAACCATAAGGAAGTTTGTGAAAGAAGACCTTGAACCAATATCCAGAAAGGTAGAGGAGGAAGAGAATATTCCCGAAGAAATCGTTGATAAGATGAGATCCTTAGGTCTCTTCGGCATTTCCATTCCAGAGAAATACGGTGGCTTAGGCCTCGGAACGTTTGGTGAGGTACTTATCTTTGAAGAATTGACTAAAATAAATGGTTGCTTCAGAACTCGAATTGGAGGAAGCAATGGAATTGGATCCATGGGAATATTAATAGACGGCACTGAAGAGCAGAGAACAAAGTACCTACCGCGAATTGCTTCCGGGGAATGGACAGCCGCATTTGCCCTGACAGAGCCTGAAGCTGGCTCAGATGCAGCAAATATTAAAACCACGGCCGTATTAGACGGCGAGCAATGGGTGCTGAACGGAACTAAGGTTTTCACTACAAATGGAGATTGCGCGCATGTCATAACTACCATGGCACTTAACGACGAGACGAAAAGAGCACGCGGCGGAATTACCGCTTTTATTATTGAAAAGGATACGCCTGGGCTTTCAATTGGCACATTTGAGAGAAAAATGGGTATAAGGGGATCCCATAGTGTTGAATTAATATTCCGCGACTGCTTAGTTCCAAAGGAGAATATAATTGGTGGCGAAAACATGATAGGACAAGGATTCAAGACCGCAATGAAGGTACTGGATAAGGGTAGATTAACGATGGGAGCGGTTGCGTTAGGGACATCACAAAAACTTCTTGAGATGTCAATTGACCATGCCAAAAAGACAATGCAAAATGGAAAATCGCTTGCTGATTCCCAGGCAATTCAGTTCATGCTGGCAGATATGGCAACAGAGATTCATGCTGCTCGTCAGATGCTTTACCATGCCGCTTGGCTTAGGGATCAGGGCAACCAATTGATCAAGGAAGCATCCATGGTTAAACTCTTTTGTACTGAGACGGCAACCCGGGTAGCAGACAAAGCTCTTCACGTATTCGGAGATTTGGGTTACATGAAAGAAAGTAAGGTAGAAATGCTTCTTCGTGATGTGCGTCTAAGCCGAATTTACGAAGGTACCAGCGAGATTCTGAGAATAGTAATTGCTCGGAATCTTCTAAAAGAGTAGTCGCCTCTGAGATTATCACTCTGAGATTATCAGGCATCTAAGAGCTCAGTAAAAACGAATATGAGTGCACTTTTTGCATACGATATCTTGGTGAGTTTAGTATAGCTTATCAAATCTAAAATTCGTATTTAATAAAATTCGGACTATTTAGTCCCTTGGGCAAACAGTATTACGCAGGCAGGAAGGAGAATTAGAGGCATGGAATATCCGCTTGATGGAATCAGGGTAATCGACTTCACACAGACAATTGCGGGCCCATTTTGCACTATGGTACTTGCAGAGTTAGGGGCAGAAGTAATCAAGGTAGAAGAACCACGTACCGGTGATGAAACCAGAACCTGGCCTCCCTTTTTAGGAGATGAAAGTGGCTATTTCTTCTCAGTCAACAGAAGCAAAAAGAGCATAGCCGTTAATCTAAAAGACCCTGGAGGAAAAAAAGTCGCCAAATCGCTCATAAAGAAATCAGATGTCCTGGTTGAAAATTTTACGCCTGGGGTGATGTCTAGGTTAGGCATAGACTACCCGACTGTCAGCAAAATAAATCCCGGAATCGTGTATTGTTCTATCTCGGCCTTTGGTCAAAGCGGGCCCTACCGGAACAAGAAGGCATACGACCCAATCATGCAAGCCATGGGGGGGATCATGAGCGTCACCGGCGAAATTGGAGGGCCACCAGTTAAGGTGGGGATTCCGATCACAGATTTTATCACGGCACTCTATTCCGTTATAGGAATTATTTTAGCCCTTTCAGAGAGGAAGAAATCGGGCAAGGGACAGCACTTGGACATGTCGATGTTCGAAAGCACGACATCGGTGCTCTGCTTTATTGCTGCATTCTATCTTTATGAGGGAAAGGTTCCAATGCCTTTTGGTTCGAGCAATCCATCTCGTGTACCAAGCGCCAATTACCTAACCAAGGATGGAAAGTATATCCACATTGTGCCTAGTGCATTGCAATGGGAAACTTTCTGTGAGACTATAGGGCTTCCGGAAATGGGGCAAAATCCTCAATACGATACAAACGTGAAGCGGATTGCCCATAGGGAAGAAATTGATCAACTGATTCAGGATAAGATCCTGCAGAAGGACCTGGAAGAATGTGCTAAGATACTTGCTGAAAAGGGAATTACTAGTGGTCCCGTTTACACTATGGAACAAATTTTTCAGGACCCTCAGGTCGCTGCAAGGAATATCGTGGAGGAGTTAAATCATCCGAGATACGGAATTATAAAAACCATTAAACTTCCTTTTAATTATTGCGATCTCAGGAGCGAAATCAAAGGACCAGCCCCTCTATTGGGGGAGCACTCTAGGGAGATCTTATCCAAGATCCTCGGATATACAGAGGATAAGGTTGCTCGACTTCTTGCAGAGGGGGTAATCAGAGCTCCTTGAGCTACAAATTATACATCTTTTGTTTGTGGCTAGATCACGCACAGAGGTCGAAAACAGAGGAGTAGTTTTTCTACAGCGGAAGCATCTCTTTTTTAAACAGAAAAGAGTTTAATCAAGTTTTTCGTCAGGAGAAAAATATGGAGCCAGATGATAGGTTAAGAACAAGCCAACTTCCCATGGAGTTTAACGTCCCAGATGTTCCAGCTTTTCATTTTCTTTTGTCAACTGCAGCAAGATACCCTAAGAATGTAGCTTTCGTTTATCATGGAACCTTAATAACATACGAAGAATGGGAAAGGCTTTCTCGTAAATTTGCGGCCAATCTCTTTAACTGGATTAAGAAAGGCGACCGTGTCGCCATTTATATGCCTAATTGCCCCCAATTCGCCATAGCCTATATGGCAATTCTCATGGTAGGAGGTATTTTTGTAAGTTGTAACCCTATGCTCACCCCTTACGAACTAGACCACCAACTACGAGATTCATGTGCAGAGGTTATTGTCACAAGCGAGGATTTACTCGGCAAGATAAGGCTATGCCAAAGCTTTAGTTCGTTGAAACATATTATTGTGGCTCGACCTTATCAGGAATGCTCTCCTCCCTTAACAGCCTCCGAGTTAACTACAATGACTATGGATAAAAATAGTTGTTCCTTTCTAGAGATGGTAAGGGGTGAAGATGATTTTATCCCTGCTGAGATTTCTGCAAGAGACGCCGCACATATTATGTACACAGGGGGCACAACAGGGCTTCCTAAAGGAGCAATCCACACCCATCATAACATAGTCGCAAGTATTCTTTCTGCTGTGGTGATGACGACAGGTCAAATGCCAGAGAGAGATGAACAGGGCTATTGGCGTATTAAGAATGACCCCCAAGACCTAACGCCTGAATGGGAATATCCCTTCCGAGTTGGCCGAGAAAAAGCCCTTATTATGTCTCCATGGACACATGTCATGGGACTAATCCATTACCTACATCAACCAACAGCATTGGCAGTAAAAATGTTTCTTTTGGACCATTTTGACGCCGAAGAGTTCCTGCGGCATATCGAAGAGTGGGATATTACATGGGCTGGGGGCTCGCCTACAATAATTGCCTATCTGATAAATCATCCCAAATTTCAAGGAACAGATATTTCCTCGCTTAAAGTTTATACCACTGGAGGCTCATCACTCCCAGAGGAGCATTATTACAGATTGAAAGAAAAGATCCAAGGCGTCATCGTCGAAGGTTATGGGCTTACTGAAAGCGTACCCGCAGCTTGCAGAACCCCCTACAACCGTTCTGGTAAAATGAAAATCGGGTCTGTTGGTAAAGCCTGGCCCAATATGGAGGTTAAAATTGTCGATAAAAATGGCAAGGAGGTACCTGCTGGTCAGGTGGGTGAACTTGTAATTAAAGGTCCCCAGGTTTCCTCCGGTTATCTCAACCAACCAAAAGAAACAAAAAACGCATTTCGTGATGGTTGGCTCTTTACAGGCGATATAGCAAGAATGGATGAAGAAGGAGATATATTCATTGTGGATAGAAAAAAGGAAATGATAATCTACAAGAGTTACAACGTTTATCCTCGTGAGCTCGAGGAAATCATGTATCAGCATCCAGCAGTAAAAGAATGCGCAATTGTGGGAAAGAAGGATATAAATACTGGAGAGATACCAATAGCCTTTATTTCTTGCAAGACAAAAGAAACGAATCTTGAAGAAATCAAGTCCTTTGTCAATGAACGAGTAGCCCCCTACAAAAAGATTAGAGAGATTTATCAAATGGAAAGTCTACCATTATCAGGCTCAGGCAAGATTTTGAAGAGAGAGCTAATTAAGTATCTCGATAGTTAGTGCTTAGCCAAACTCTTACGGTCCTTTTGAGTGCACAGGCGAAATGCTTCCGTCGTTCTCCTGAGCCCCCCTGTTTTGCTATGCAGGGGTCCCTTTGGACCCATAGATTCTAAAGCTCCTCTTGAAGCGCTTCGTATGCCATATGAGATCTCCCTCCAATCACGAGCACGCTCAAACTTATCAGCCCATCCACGAGCATCTGAAACCAAAAGGAGCTCTATCTCCTAACTCTAAATCACAATTGATAAAACACCCTTTTTCGTAATTCGACATTTTAGGATTACAGTTGGATGGGTCTTATTTGCTAAGCACACACCTGCAATTCTGCAATGCCTTTTCTGTTGACACCCCAACCCCTTTGCCCTATATTACTTTGAGTTTAAGCCGATAACCTATTTTCTTATGATCAAAGAAATCTCTATTTTGAGTCTTAGGGGGATCTGATGAGAATAACACGGGTTGATCACATATCAATTGCAGTCCGAGATCTAAATAAAGCCATCAGCACCTTCTCAAGGCTTTTTAACATGGAGTCCAAAGACCGCAGAAAGGTGAGAACGTTGGGAATGGAAAACGTCTTTATCCCACTGGGCGATACTTCCATTGAACTCTTGATGCCCTTAAATGAACCGGATTGTCCAGACGATGTGCGGCGGGTTCTTGACCGCAAAGGAGAGGGAATGATGAATCTTGCGTTGTCCGTTGATAGTTTAGAGGAAGCCGTCTCCCATTTGAGACGCTGCGGAATAAGGGTCATCGAAAGTAGGGATTCTGATGGATACAAAATCGCTTTCGTGCATCCCAAAGATGTTCACGGAGTTCTTATCGAGCTGCGGACGGGCAAGCGGGAGATCAAGGATTCATAGAGAAAGACGATAATTGTTGCCGAGCTCTGCTATTATCGATAAACATGAGAAGAAATTTCAATAGCATGTTGTGTCGGGTTTGATGTTTGAAAAATGGATAACCAATGAGAGGAGCAAGTGATTGATGACACTGGAAGAAGAGCTAAAGGCTCTTGCGAAAGGTAATGGCGCTGCCTTGGTGGGTATTGCTTCGAGGGAAAGATTGGCTTCAGCTCCCCCTTCGGCCAATCCAGATTATGTTCTACTTTCTACAAGTTCTATCATTTCCATTGCAATACCATTAAACCGAAAAATAATAAGGAACTACTTGAGCAAAAAAGATTGGCTAAGCCTTGGTACTGAACAGAAGCGTATCTACCAAAAGCTCTACAGCATTACAGATCGCTTGGCTGAACTACTCAGGCATAAAGGCTTTGAGGCAAAGGGCATTGATGCTAACAATATTTATCGTCCCGAACCAGGAGGCACTGATGCCATTAATAGAGTGGAAATGATACCTGA
>CAYTDY010000008.1:3280-9909 GCA_964436665.1 uncultured Desulfobacteraceae bacterium | reverse complement strand
GCAGCGGTTGCAGCAGGACTTGGGCATCTCGGCTGGAGTGGTAATTTTGTAACACCACAATTCGGTGCGGCTGTCTTTCTTTCCTCTATACTTACTTCGGCGGTACTTCGCCCTAATCCTCTTCTTAGGGAAAATCCTTGTAACAAATGCAAGCTGTGTACTACAGTTTGTCCCGTTGAGATGATAGATAAAGAAAATACCGTGTCAGTTATCATAGATAACAGGGAATTTACGTATGCGAAAAAAGACAACAACGCGCGTTGCATCATCGGCTGTGGCGGCCATCACGGTCTCGGACCCAACAGGGAATGGTCGACGTGGAGCCCATACCGTGTAAAGTGCCCACTACCAGAAGAGAAAGAAGAACTTATTACCCTCAGCCGGCGACTGAGGGAGGCAAACCCTTTCTACCAGGGCAATCGGGCTTTCCTTACTCAACGCGAAAGATGTCTTGATCCAAACGAGATCTATCCTAACACTTGCTGTAACTGTGCTCTCATTTGTTGGGAAAAAATAGAAGACAGAATGAAAAACGCTCAAATGGTAAAGAACTCTGGTGTGGTCGCCCTTAGCGCCGGGAAAGGGAGTATTGCAATCCCTTATAGGGAGGTAGAGGAACTAGATACGCCTTACAAAGTAAAGGTTGCTGTTCCCCGCTCAGAATACAGTGAAACGGTAGCACAACATACCGGATACAAACCGGCGGATATTGCATGGGTTTATGACATGGACTACCGAGTAATGTCTTTCATTTACGGAAAAACAAGAAATTAAAATAGAGAAGGGCAGCCACTATAGTCATCAGTAGTGCATAATCTTAGGCCCGAAAAGAATTGTCAACATTGTTTAGAGTTGTAGGAGGAAAAAGGATGAGAGAAGTCTTCACCTGGTTTCAAAAAAAACAGGCTAAAAGGGCGATAGACTCCCTCAAGAAGAACAGAATTCCAGCTACCTTCTTTACAACCAAGGATGATGCGAAAGAAGCTATCTTGGAGATGATCCCTCCTGATTCCACAGTTGGTTTCGGTGGCTCGCTTACCCTTCGGCAACTGGAATTGATTAAGGAGGTAGAAAGACGCGATGTCACTATATTGAATCCTTTTGGTCCCAAGCTAACCGATGAGGAAAGACTTGAATTTCGAAGAAGGGCACTTTTAAGCGATATATTTCTTACAAGTACGAATGCTATTACTGAAAAAGGGCAACTTTTCAACATCGATGCCACGGGTAACAGGGCTGGGGCTATGTTTTTTGGCCCCAAAAAAGTAATCGTTGTCGCGGGAATCAATAAGATCGTGAAAGACTTAGATGAAGCCATTCGTAAGGTTCAAAAAAGGACAGCACCCCTCTGGGCCAAACAATTAGGAATTTCTGCCCCCTGTGTTCAAACAGGACAGTGTGAAGATTGCACATCGGAGGGAAGAATCTGTAATATTTGGGTTGTCATACATAAGAAGCCACGTTTAACCAATCTCCAAGTTGTGTTGGTGGGTGAAACTTTGGGTGTCTAAGCCTTATGAATTTCTTATCAATCCCCATCCGAATGAGAAGCGCAAAATTCAAGCATGCAGATAGGAGCATAATCAGAAGGAGTATTCTTTTGAATGAATTTATGCTTGCTGCTGCTCTTTTTAAAAAGAGGAACTTATTCACCTCCAATTGGTGCATCCGATCTCCTCTAGATCTTGTATTATGCGAATTTGTAAATTATCAAATTAAATTGTCTCAAAACCATAGCCATTCCGAGAAAGAATGCTGAGGTATTGTACTTTTGTCTAAAAAGGGAAGCCCGACGATATTCTATGGCTGGTTTGTAGTTGCGGCCTGCTTTGCCGCAACCTTCACTCTTGGGGAGGCTATGTGGACATTCGGCGTGTTTTTTAAGCCGCTTGAGAAGGAGTTTGGCTGGAGCCGTGCTTTAATATCATCAGGTTACACTGCTTTCCTCGTAAGCTATGGTATCTCTGTTATCACTGCTGGCAGACTTGCTGACAGGTACAGCCCCCGACCCATTCTTTTTATAAGTGCATTATTAGCCGGACTGGGGACTGCTCTGTGTAGCCGGGTGCAAAGCATCAACCAACTCCGTCTTTTCCTCTTCATTGGTGGTTTTGGAGGAGGGGCAACCTGGTCAGTACCAACCTCCATCATACAGAGATGGTTTCACGGTAGACCCAAAGCAGGCCTGGCGCTTGGCATAGTTGTCTCCGGCGTTGGCGTCGGGGGACTAATCTTCGCACCATTGATTAACGGTCTTATTCTTAGGTATGGCTGGCGAAATTCTTACCTGATTGTTGGTATCATATTCTTTTCCATTATAGCCATCTCATCACTCATAATCAGACCAGCTCAGGGTGCTGCGTCAATAGCTCACGAGCATGAGGAAAACATATCGAATCAAGCAGAAATTCCATGCTGGACAACACCTGGAGTGATAAAGAGGTTGTCTTTTATTAGTGTAACTTTTATTCATTGCGTTGGCGTTTTGGCTTTTCATACCGTCTCCGTTCACCTCATTCCCCTTGCCACCGATGTTGGTATTTCAGCAACTGCATCAGCAGTGGCTCTAGGGCTAATGGGAGGATGCTCAATACCAGGGCGCATCTTAGCCGGATTTATATCGGACAAGCTACATTGGCAAAGAGTGCTAGTTTTAACATGCTTTGGAATGGCGCTATCATTATTGATCCTTTCATTCCCGATAGAAGCATGGATGCTTTATTTATTCGTCTTTTTATTCGGAATGAGTCACGGGGGTAGGGTTGCTTCAAATATAGGCATTCTTAGCGAGTTTTTCGGGGTGCATTCATTGGGAGAGCTAATTGGAATAATAGCTGCTGTTGCAACGTTCACTGCTGCATTTGCGCCCTATATAGCTGGGTTTGTCTTTGATACCACGGGTGGCTATTTTCTGGTTTTCATGGTTCTTATGGTCTTCCTACTGAGCAGCGCTATCGTTGCTGTTGTAATAAAGAAGCCACTTCCATCAAAATAGTCTATACCCGCTCTGTACAGATACCAGCACAATTTTCATTCCTCAATCAAGAACCGATTATTGATTCCCCAGCAGGCATGAAGATTTGTTCGGCCTGATTCCCTCATATCAACAAAACTTCTAGTGCTGGATAGGATCATATAATTCCTTCCGCTTCCAGCCTAGATAGAGTTTCCTTAGACAAACCGAGCAGTCTCCCGTAAATCTCTTCATTGTCATGACCCAGTCGAGGAGCAGGTTTGTCAAGCTTTGCCGCCGAGTTAGCAAATTTGATTGGAAATTCAAAGGCCTTTACGCCTGTAGGTCCATATGTAGGATGTTCAAGCTCTGTTATCATGCCCCTGTGGAGCAACTGTGGATGCCTTAGTAATTCATTTACTGTATCAACCACCGGAGCACAGGGAACATGCAGCGGTCTCAGTATCTCTACCGCCTCCTCAAGGGTTTTGCTACTTGCCCATCTCACCACTAATCTCTCAATTTCCTCTATGTGTTCAAAACGTGTTTCCCTCGTAATAAATCTCGCGTCTTTGCTTAATTCTTCCCTTCCCATGGCTTTTAATAAGTTGGTCCATTGGTTATCATCAACTACGCAGATCATAAGATACCGTTTGTCTTTTGTCTCATATGCGCTGAAAGGTGATAATCTTGGTAATCGGTTGCCCGCTCTCACTGAAATACCTTCCTTAGCGAGAAAATCGAGTGCCTCATCCATGACCAACGAAAATAAGCCATCCTGCATGGAAACATCAATCCTTTCGCCTCTCCCTGTTCTCTGTTTATGGATCAAGGCGCCTAAAATCCCTATAGCCCCATATAAAGAAGCTACTGTATCTCCGATTGGAGATCCGCACTTGAGAGGGGGCCCTTCAGGCAATCCGGTAACAGTCATGATACCGCTTGAACCTTGTGCGATGTGATCGAAACCAGAGTAATCACGATAGGGGCCATCTTGTCCAAAGCAGGAGATAGAGCAATAAATGATATCTGGTTTCACCTTCTTTACTTGTTCATAGTCGATTCCCAGATTCTTCATGACCCCTGGCCTAAAATTTTCGACAAGAATGTCTGCCTTGGCTACTAACTTTAGGAAAATCTCCCGACCCTTTGCATTATTCACGTTTAGGGTGATGCCTTTTTTGTTCCGATCACGCTTTAGAAACACCAACGAGATATCCTCATCAGAATTCCTCTTGAACCCAACCCCTCTCGGGCCAGCGAACGGTTGTGTCCACCGACAGGAGTCGCCGATCTGAGGGCGCTCCACCTTTATTACCTCGGCTCCCATGCCTCCCAAAAGCATCGTCAAAAATGGGCCGGATAGATAAGCTGTTATGTCAATTACCCTAACATCTTCCAGCAATAAAGACATATTTACCTCCCTTACGCAAAAAATTTCAGGGCATGTAGTTCATCCCGAATCAAGTGCTAACATTTTGACTCTCCAGGCAGTGATCTCACACATTGCGAAAAAGTATAGCTAAGATGGTCTAAAAAGGCAACCTTGGAAAGCAAGACACGGATGCTAAAAGTTATTCAAGAAAAATCAAAGAAAATCAAAGAAAATAACTTGACAAATAATCTGATAAATATTAACAGCTCTAATCGAGTCATGTCTTGTAGTGTAATGAATCTCTAAATTGAGACATTATCTCAGAAGCATATTGGAATTTAGATCACCGGAAAGGATGATTCATGGCATTAAGAACGGTCGAGCAGTACTTACAAAGCCTTAGGGATGGTCGAAATGTTTATATTAGCGGGGAGAAGGTTGAAGATGTTACAACCCACCCCATGTTGAGGCTTTGTGCCGAGGGTTGTGCCATGGAATATGCCCTCGCACAGAATCCCAAATATAAAGAATTGTTTGTAACACAGACAAAAGAGGGCGAGCCCGTGGCTTTCACCTATCTTCCAGCCAAAAATACGAAGGAACTATTAAGATATCGTGAGGCTTTCCAAACCCTGGTGCGTGCATCTTTTGGTAGACCAGTTAGTGCCAAAATGGTAGGCGTAGATGTATTGAGGGCCTTGACCGTAATTTCTCGAAGAATGGACAGGGAGCTGAAAACAGACTACTCTCAGCGAGTTGAAAACTACCGAAAGTATCTGATGCAAAATGACCTTACCGTCGCAGGAGCGGTTACGGACGCCAAAGGCGACAGGAGCCTGCGTCCGTCAAAACAGGTTCAGCATAAAGATTATTATGTTAGGGTTGTTAAGGATAACAAGGATGGTATAATCGTTCGTGGTGCCAAAATGCACATTGGCAAGGCCCCTTGCTCCAACGAGATATTCGTTTGTCCTACCCGAAATCACCGAGAGGAAGACAAGGATTACGCGGTCGCTTTTGCGATCCCTGCAAATACTCCTGGAGTAACCATCATATCAAAAGCGCCTGAGGTTTTTGAAGAAGGCAATTATGACGATTACCCTTTTAATACCTGCTATTTTGGTGCACAAGGCACCGTTATCTTTGAAGACGTATTCGTACCCGAAGACCGGATATTTCTTAAACGAGAGTGGCGTTATTCGGGACAGATAGCTCATATGTTTGCCAACTTTCACCGCCTTACCTCTGATGCTTATAAATATCCCGAGCTAGAGATTTTAGCAGGATTAGCTGCTTTGTTGGCTGAGTACAATGGCTTGGAGAGAGTTCCTCATGTGAGAGATGAGCTTGCGTGGTTGTTCTCCTATGCAGAGGCCACCGAGGCCCTTGGTTTGCTCGCTTGTCATCATTGCGTTATTGACTCAGAAATAGGCGTGGCCTATCCCAATCCTATGTACTCTAACATCGCCAAATTTTTTCACGCAGACAATTATCATAAGGCGGTTAAATTCGTACAAGATATTGGCGGCGGCATTCTGTCCACTGTGCCGTCTCTCAAGGATTTCTTCAATCCCCAAACTCGAGCCTTAGTAGATAAGTATCTCGGGGGTAAAGCGGGGGTGCCTACAGAGCATCGCATTCGAGCCGTAGCAGCTGCTAAGGACTACCTGAATTGTTTCAATCAAGCCCAAACTATTCATGCCGAAGGGTCACTGGCAGCCCAAAGGCTTTCAATTCACGCGATGGCCGATGTTGAGCGCTATAAGGCTGCTGCCCGAAGGATGGCTGGCATCAGTGATGGGAAGGAGCACCCCATGTTTAAGGACCTACCTCCTTTTCCACCTGGGCGATACCCCGAAACTCTGAAATCGTGAGATTGTTAGATACCTTGAGCGGGGCGTATCGAGCAGTGGGTTCCTCCTTAAGGCACAGGCATTCGAGTGGACAGCTATTGCTACTCTGGATACTACGTACCTCCCTATTATGACTCTCTCTCGGCAAAGCTTATTACTTATAGAGCTGACCGTAATGAGGCCATTGAGACCATGCGGGTTGCCCTTTCGAGCTTTGTAGTTTCTGGCGTAGATACAACAATCCCCTTTCATCAGGCTTTGATAGATAACCCAGACTTCCATGATGGGAAGGTGAACATACACTGGTTGGAAGATCTTTTACCCTTCAACGAGGTGATACGTGAGCGAGATTCGGTTTGTTGACACCACGCTACGAGACGGTGACCAGAGCATGTGGGCGTTACGTATGAGGACTGGCATGATCCTCTCAATTGCTCCTGTAATGGAT
>CAYTDY010000008.1:0-3270 GCA_964436665.1 uncultured Desulfobacteraceae bacterium | reverse complement strand
GATTCAAGGTCATAGATCTAACAGGCCCGGCAATCGGATTCGTTAATGGAGTACGCTTCCTGAAAGAGGAACCGTGGGAAAGACTTCAACTTTGCTGTGATGCTATGCCGAAGACGCCTCTCAATTCTTGGTTCAGGTCCCGCGGCATCACTCACTTTGGTAGTGATAATGCCATCTCTGTTGCCAAGCTTTGGCTAAAACGATTGATTGCCCACGGGATCAGAAGAATAACCTTTCTAGAGGAAGAAAATGATTTCAGCAATATTCCTGAACTTGTTCGCTTAGCGAAGGCTGAAGGAGCTCAGACGCTTGCATGTTTAGTATACTCGACCAGTCCTGTCCATACAGATAAGTACTATGCACAAAAGGCGAAGGAAGCAGTAGAGACCGGGGTTGATACTATTGAAGCGAAGGACCCAGCTGGCCTACTGACGCCTGAGCGCACCCGGAGCTGGGTGTCCACGATTCAAAAAAACATTAAAGGGCTTCCTGATGAGCTCGAGTTTCACTCGCATTGTACTGCAGGATCGGCTATTACTTCACTGTGTTACCTGGAAGCACTCAAGTCAGGTATAAGCACCTTCAGAACTGCTGTCTCTCCTCTTGCTAATAGTTCTTCAACACCCTCCACAGAGAATATTCTGGAGAACGCTCGTCTCATGGGTTATTCATCAAATCTGGATGAACAGGCAGTGAAAGCCATAGCCGACCATTTTAGCTATGTTGCAAAGAGAGAAGGTTTTCCTATAGGGGTGCCAACAGAATATAGCCTCTATCAATATGAGCATCAGATACCTGGTGGAGTAATGGCAACCCTGAGATACCAACTCGCTCAGCTGGGGAAAGAACATCTATTCGAACAGGTAGTGCAGGAGACTGCTCGAGTCCGGAAAGATCTCGGTTATCCTATCATGGTTACACCTGCTTCCCAATTTATAGTGGCACAGTCATCTGTGAACGTGATAATGGGCGAGAGGTACAAAGTAGTCCTAGATGAAGTCATCAAAAAAGCTCTGGGGTATTCCGGGAAAACGCCCGATCCCGTAGACCAAAATCTCATGGATAGAATCGTAAGTCTCCCTCAGGGCAAAGAGTTCTTAAATTGGACACCTCCACAGCCATCTATTGAGGAAGTGCGAAAAAAAGTTGGCTCCTCACTTTCCGATGACGAACTCTTGCTGCGGCTTAGTGTTTCAGAAGAAGCAATCAAGGAAATGCGCGCCGCAGGCCCTATGAAGACAGACTACCCCAGAGGGGATAAGCCCATCATGGCTTTGATTCAAGAACTAACAAAACAGAGAAAGACAAATTATATTCATGTCCAAAAGGGCGATTTTTCACTCAAACTCCGTAGAGGAAGCGTAGGAGCCTAATAATCACTTTAATCGCCCTAATCAGTGCATTGCCAATCACCTTGGTGTCAGTACCCCAGGCCACAGGATCACACAGTCTTGCGCCGTATGAACCGGGCAGAGTCTCAAGCTGTAAGCTGGAGCTTCAGATTCTTATCTTTCAGAGAGGGAGGTCTCCGCCAAATCAGATTGATCTTGAGGCATTCATAGAGACTTGATGTCATTATGTGGAAAAATTGCTTAACGGATTTTTGAAGAACTTTCGAATGAAACTCGTTAAATCAAAAGGAGGAGTGATGGTAATGTATAAAAAAAATTTGATGTTTAGGAATATAGGCCGCGCCATAGTGTGTGTGGCGCTTGTTTTGGTTTTTCTTGGTACAGTCAGTGAGGCTCTAGCAAAGAACCCGAAGCCTATCCATTTGAAATTCAGTAATTTCATAGTTCCAACTCAGACTTCAGGTCCCATAATTATTGAACTCTGCAAGCGACTTGAGAAGGCAAGCAGGGGCAAAGTGAAGATCGATCTTTATTGGGGTGAAGCCCTGGGCAAAGCCCCAGAGCAACTAGATATGGTCAGAGAGGGTCTTGCCGATATAGCCCTTTTCTTTCCCATTTACACGCCAGCCCGTTTTCCGCTGAGCCTGTTCCTTGAACTTCCGTTCGTTGCTCCTGACTCTCCAACAGGTACCGAGGTTGTCCTTGAACTCCTTAAAAGAGGACTTATCATGGATGAATACAAGGAGGTAACACCACTTGCTCTTTTCAATTTGCCCCCATCCCATGTGTTCAGCAAAAAAAAGATCACAAGAGTAGAGGACTTCAAGGGTTTGCGTATTTGGGGCAAAGGACCTGTCTGGACGCAAACATGGTCTATCCTTGGAGCCAGTACTGTAAGTATGGGCTGGCAGGACATTTACATGGGGTTAGAGAGAGGAACCATTGATGCGGTTGGCAGCCATTGGGGAGGTGCTACAAAGGCGAAATGGTATGAAGCAGCCAACTATGCTTTGAACATAAGCATAATGGGAGGATTTTTCGGTGGCGTGATCATGAATAATGATTCTTGGAATAAACTGCCCCCTGAGGTCAGTGCTGCGTGGACGAAGATGCGAGATGAGAACGCCAGGTACTATGCTAAAGCTTTGCATGAAGATAGCCTTAGAGAAGAGCAGGTGTGGCATGAGAAATCAAAGGGAGGTATAGTGGAAGTGCCACTGGCAGAACAAGAAAGGATAGCTGAGATGTTAGTGCCTGTATGGCAGAACTGGATAGACAGAAACGAGGCAGCCGGTAAGCCGGCCAAAGAGATATACAGAACCTATGTCGAGGTATTCAAAAGACTGGGAAAGCCGGTTCTGGTAAAATTCCCTGGTCTGTATAAGTAGACGGTGTAAAATATTGTATTCAGAGCCAGATCGGTAACAGGCTTTTAACATGGACCCCCCTGTGACAATAATTTAGGAATTAAAGAAGCTATCAATATATGAGATTCGGAAGTTAAGTGAAGAGGGAACGGAATGGGTAAAATACTAAGGATAATCTTATACGCTAGCCTTGCGCCGCTCTTCATGTTGTCGGCATTAGTCACAGTGGACGTCGTGGCCAGGAATCTGTTTAACGTATGCGTCGTCGATGCTGTCGAGATTAGCAAAATGCTCTTATCAATGTTGATCTCCCTGGCTATGCCATACACAGCTTACACAAGAGGAAACGTTATGGTAAGCTTCTTTGTAGACAGGCTTTCTACGAATACCAGAGCTGCTTTGGATAGCATAGCGTCCCTAATCGGCGCTGTTGTATTCTACATCATGTTCTGGCAGGCAACCGCGCGAGCCATCTACAGCATTAAGACCGGGGAGTTTATAGGTGCTATGTATATTCCACTCTACCCATCAAGATTCATTTTCGCTTTTGG
>CAYTDY010000007.1:0-26558 GCA_964436665.1 uncultured Desulfobacteraceae bacterium | reverse complement strand
CTGGTCTTGGTCTCCTGAATACCCAGAAGATAGTGCAGGAACATGGTGGAACCATCACTGTAAACTCACAACCCGGAGAGGGATCAACCTTTACCATTCGATTGCCATATAGGGATGTAGCCACACAGGGAGTGGCAGAAAAAGAGAGTCATCAAGGCTAATTTTAGGTTAAGAAATAATAAAAGGAGGATGTATTATGAAGAAGGTTCTTACTGTTGATGACGATGATGATATAAGAAAGGTTGTCTCAAAACTTGTGGAAAAAACCGGCTATAAAGCCATTGAAGCCAAGAACGGTATAGAGGGCATGGGTAAGATAAAGGAAGATAAACCGGATTTGATTATTTTAGATGTCTTGATGCCAAAAGAGAGTGGAGTTAGGATGTATCACGAATTAAAGACGGATGAGTCTTTAAAAGATATTCCTGTGATTATGCTTTCTGCTATACCCAAAAAAAGCTTTCTTCGTTCCCAGAAAGTATTGGATGAATTTGCCGGTCAATCTGTACCTGAGCCTGAAGCTTATATTGAAAAACCAGAAGAACCAAAGGAACTTATAGAGTTAATGAAAAAAATTTTAGGATAAAAGGGCTCACACACAAAAAACCCACTGACCATGCAGTGGGTTTTTTAAATGAAACTTTTTATTCTTCCCTTTTTTCCCTGTCAGAAAAATCCCTTTTTATTCTTGAAGCTCAGATAGATTTTCATAAAAATCCAGTGATTCTGGATTCATCAAGGAGCCTCTATTTAGGACCGGTTTCCCATTTATTATGTTCGTGACCGCGCTTTCAACCTTCTTCATATTCAGTGTATAAGGGATATCGGGTGTTTCGATAATTTTAGCTGGAACATGTCTGGGAGAAGTCTTTTCACGTAGAGTCTTTTTAATCTTACCTTTCAACTCTTCTGTTAAATTATATCCTTCAGCACACTTTACAAAGAGAATAATACGTTGATCCCCCTCCCAGTTTTGACCTATTGCCAGGCTATCAGCAATTTCTTCTAATTTTTCTACCTGATTATATATTTCAGCCGTGCCTATTCGAACTCCCGAAGGCTTTAATACTGCGTCGGAACGACCAAAGAAAGTTACTCCACCTGTTTCACTATTCATCACAATATAATCGCCATGACGCCATACATTGGGATAGACATCAAAATAGGCCTCTTTATATCTTTTATTATCTGGGTCATTCCAGAAGTAAAGAGGCATTGGAGGAGCTGGTGCTTCACAGACGAGTTCCCCCTCTCGGTCAACTACGGGATTACCATTTTCATCATATACATTTATCTTCATGGCTAAACCAGGGGATTGCAACTCCCCGGCATATACAGGACTTGTAGGGCTTCCAGTGCAGAAACAGCCATTTATATCTGTACCGCCCGCAGAGGAGTTAAACCACAAATCTTCTTTGATTTCCTGGTAAACATACTCAAATCCCTCAGGCGAAAGAGGGGAACCGGTTTGCCATATTTCTTTTAATGATGATAGATCGTAATCCTTACCAGGCCTGAGTCCCTGGCTTCTGATAAAATTGATATAGCTTGCACTGGTACCAAACATTGTTACCTTTTCATCCTGAATTAACTTCCACATAGCATCGAGGTCTGGATAATTGGGATTGCCATCGTATAAGATTAGAGTATTTCCTGTAGCCAAAGAGGTTAGCATCCAATTCCACATCATCCAGCTACAGGTTGTTATAAAAAAGTGAACATCTTCTCTTTTTAAATCGCTTTGTAGTATCAGTTCTTTTAACTGATTAAGAAGAATTCCGCCAGCTCCTTGAACAAGGCACTTTGGCTTACCAGTTGTTCCGGAAGAGAACATAATAAACACTGGATGATCAAAGGGTAATTGTTTGAACTGAATTTCAAGCCCTCTTTCCTTGGATAGAAAATCATTAAAATACACAGAGTTCGGGATATTGCTTATGTCGGGTTTTTCTTCCGTATAGGAGGCCACTACTACCTTTTCAATTGAAGGTATTCCCTTTGCGATCTCAGCCGCATTAGTGAGAGAGTTAAAGGCCTTGGCTTTATAAAAATATCCATCAACAGTGAATAGAACCTTGGGTTCGATTTGACCAAAGCGATCTATGACTCCTCCTGAGCCAATGTCAGTAGCACAGGAAGCCCATGTAGCACCAATACTGGTGGCAGCAAGCATCGCAATAGCCGTCTCCATCATATTAGGCATGTATGCAGCTACTCGATCTCCCGGGGAAATTCCTATCTGCCGGAGTGATTTTGCAAGGCGCGCCACAGTGTCGTAAAGTTCTGCATAGCTCATTTTAGCTGATTTTTGGGTTTCACCTTTGAAAATAAAGGCTGTGTGATCATCTCTGTATCTTAGAAGGTTCTCAGCAAAATTTAGCATTGCACCTTCGAACCATTTAGTCCCTGGCATCTTTGTTAGATCATCTACTATTGAATCATAAGACTTGGAGTATTTTATATCTGCAAAGTCCCAAAAAGATGCCCAAAATTCAGGAATGTTTTCAATCGACCATTGATACAGGGGACGATATTCCGTAAAGTTAGTCCCGTATTTCTCGTTGATAAATTGAAAAAATTTGTACATGTTAGAATTCTTTATCCTCTCTTCCGATGGTTTCCATAGAAGCTTAGACATAATATTCCTCCTTTGAAAAATAGTTTTTTGTTTTTTCTACCAAAACACAGAGAGATTGACAATATATATTTTTTCTTTTCTCCGCCAGTTTTTCTCTTGACAATCCGTCAGATCTAACTTTTAATAATAGTATTTTAATGAACTCTCCCCACTCTGAAGAGCGGGGTATCACGTCGGCTTCGCTACGCTACGCTGATTCAAAAGTAAAATCCATTATAGCATTCATCCCCGTCCTAAAGGACGGAGTATTCTGCTGTTTTTTATAAACAACTATGCCCAGAAGACGTGGATTTCTGGTCCTAATTAAAAGCCACCGAAAAACAATCAGAGGTTGGAGATATTTTAAACAGCTGATTTGGTCTCAAAGGATTAAGATTTGATGATTGTTGATGATCTGTCTCGTTAGTTTTTTAAGATTTCTTTAAGCCGGCATTTGAATAGGTTTTTACTCATTCCTTGCAAATAGGCCCATAAATTTTGGGAAATAAAATGGATCGATACTCAGAATATTTATCCGCTGCCATTCAGCCTCGGTATGAGAATGACCCTCAAAAAAACTCTCAAAATTTAAGCGAGCTTGTAGTAAGGGCTTCGACGCAGGGTGCAAAGCTCGTGGTTCTTCCTGAATGTTCTTCAGGAGCAGGCTACATTTATCAGGATCTTGGAGAGGCTCTTGAAAAAGCTGAACCTATTCCCGGTCCTTTTTCACTTCAAATGGCTGATCTCGCACGACAACTTGATATCTACTTAGTAGTCGGTCTGTCTGAACGAGAAGATAATGCCGTCTATAATACCGCTGTTCTCTTGAATCCTGCTGGGAAAATTGTTGGAAAATACCGAAAAAACAATCTTGTCAGTGTTGACAAACGGTGGTTTAGCATCTTTTCGGGAGGCGATAACTTCCCTGTGTGGGAAACCCAGCTTGGACGTATAGGTATTTTAATTTGCGGAGACGCTCGGCTTCCAGAAATCGCCCGCTGCCTGGCATTAAATGGGGCGGAGGTTCTCTGTTATCCAACACTTTGGGGGACTTGGGATCAATTCCTTTACAACGCTCCAACGCGGGCAATTGAAAACAAAGTTTGGATAATAGCCAGCGACAAGGTTGGGAAGGAGCGAGGCCAAGACTACCCAGGTGGAAGCTTTATTATTGATCCCAATGGTAACTTTTTAGCCAAAGCGAGCGAGGACAAGGAGGAAATTATTTATGCCGTGACCCGGCCACACGTCGCAAGAGATAAAAGTCTGAAGGATGGCACGGACTTGTTTGCTGCTCGAAGACCAGAAACTTACAAACTTTTGGTCAAGCCAGTTTCTGAAGTTTTTGTTTATGAACAAATTAAGATACCTGTAGTTCCTTCAAAGACCAATATTCTTGCAGCTTGTATTGAAATTGATACAGAATTAAAGTCAAAGGAGAAAATGACAGAAATAGCAGTTAGCTTGGTCAGTGATGCTGCGCGCCTCTGCTCTCGTCTCATTCTCTTACCTGAATTGTGGCTTCACGTTGCCACCTTTTCTCCTGAAAACTGGGCTGAGTCGATTCCGGGCCCGACTAGCCGCATATTTGGTGAGCTTGCTAAGCGTGAAGGTGTCTATATCGCATATGGCGCAATCGAGTCTGATCGAAGTGAGTTGCATAAGACTACTATTTTCATCGACCCACGGGGTGAGATAGTCGGGAAATATCGTGCGATTCATCTTTCTCAAGCAGAAACCAAATGGGCAAAGGCCGGAGACGATTACATCGTGTGCCAGACTGAGTTTGGAAAAATTGGACTGATGTCGGGGATCGATGGGTACTATTTTGAAGCTGCTAGATCATTGGCATTATTGGGTGCGGATGCCATCCTCTGGACTCACGATTTTAGTTCTCCTATAGAGACTGATTTCTTAACTGTTGAGCGCGCTATCGAAAACAAAGTGTTCATGATGGCCGCAAGCAAAAGAGGAGAAGGAAATGTTGGGGGCTCTTTGATAGTGGATCCTAAGGGAATTCTACTGAATCATGCAACGTCTGCCAACCAGATTATAAAGGCCCAGATTCAGTTGGTACTGAGTCGATGCAAGGAAGCTCTTCCAAAAACGGATCTTATTTTGCACCGAAGGCCTGAAACATACGAAAAGCTAATAGAGCCCGTGAGAGTGAAGGGAAAATGAAACAATGTCTCCAAAGTTCGTTGTCTAATGGCAAAAGAGGATCTAGGCCGTATGCAGGCATTGGAGTTCTATCGTGTGAGCACTTTTACCTAAAAGTGTTTTTTTAGCTGGAGTCGGAGTCAAATCTTTGATTTTGACAATTCGTGATTCTAAATACCATTTGACGAGTTTAAACAGGCTGTTGCCCAAATAGGAAATAGTGCTTGTAAACACAATATATATGGAGTCTTGCCATGATGGGTTATCAATATACAGGACGCATTAAGTAATTGCACATAACTGTGCAAGGTTTTCATTTGGAGATGCCCATTTAATAATTTAAGACTGTTTAATAGGAAAACAAGAAGGTGATAAGGAATCTATCATCCCATACATAGCGGAAAGGAAGCTACGATAGAGATAATTCCAATAAGACTGATCCGAGGCTGTTAAAAAGGATCACCACAGAGTGATTTCACTTAAAAGGCACCTCTCCAAAATGGCTTTTTCGACAGTCTCGTTTGTAGTCTATAATAAAATCAGGCAGATAATGACCCCTAGCTCTTTAAGAGCCAATTATTATTTTGTTACGTACAGTGGCAAGTATACTCAAATTCGAGGGAATTTCTGTATTATACAAGTTTTGAATTCGTAACAGGAGGCAATAAGAATGAAAGAGGAAAATAAAAAAGAAGGGCAAGTATCACAGGCGCACAGGAGAAGATGAAATTTCCTGTCAGTCAGAAGCGGCTTAGTATCAATAGAAAGGTAAAATATGTAAGGCTTTGATTCACCTCAGTTTTGAAAATTACATATTGATTAAGCTTATTGTTGGGTTTAGTCCAAGTTTCGGGGGCCAGCTTGACATACTCCCAGAGTGATCTGTGGTCAGGAACAACGAGGCTTGAAGCTACGAACCAGATCCCCAATGGCAATGCTGTGGGGGTCCTGATCTGAAAGGCCAAGAGCCTTATTTTTTATCTTGTGAAAAAGGCTATATACGGCTTAGTCCTTAGGTGTGATAAAGGCTGGAGAAGAGATAACGCTCCCATCAGATGATCCAGGTTGGTTTTAGAGATTCCATTCATGCTGTTTCAACCTACTATTATAGCTATTGGCGCTTTGTTGGTAATTTCCGGATTGCTTTTCGGGATATTCGGGTTTGGTTATGCTCTGGTGAGCATTTCACTTCTACCCTTCTTGATCGGTGTCAAGATCGCCATTCCCATGGTTGCTCTCCAGGTCCCGTTCTTTCAAGGGTTTATGCTATATAGACTTCGAAGGCATGTCAACATCCGATTAGTCCTGCCGCTTGTACTTGGCCTCATATTAGGTACGCCTTTGGGCGTCTATTTGCTTCATATTCTAAGCGAGGTAACTATACGAAAGCTGCTTGGTTCAATGATCCTTCTGCATTCGGTTTGGTCTATACGTAGAGCTTCGCCTGCGGCTAAGTTGATTGATAATAACACATGGGGCCTTTTGGCCGGATTTCTGAGCGGCGTTATAGGTGGAGCCATCCTGGCATCTGGACCGATTGTTATGGTCTACCTCACCCTCCGGGGTTTGAGTAAAGAGAGACTTAAAGGTTCGTTTCTAGTATGGTCAATGGCCCAGGCTTGCCTGTTGATACCCTTCTACGCACTATCAGGGATTTTGACTTCTAAGGTTTTTCTTTGGGGGCTCATAACGGTACCCTTCGCTAGTTTGGGAGTTTTAATAGGCATCCGACTTTTCAATAGGCTTAATGAACAAGCTTTTTATCGCCTCATCATCATATTTCTGACAGTTATCGGAGTCCGCATGTTGTTTTTTTGAAATATCCACATGAATAAAGTGAGCCAGAACATACCTAAATTTAATGAGAATTCGCTTTAGGAGGGACCGGTTTAAATTAGGATTCTCTTGCGCCTCAGTAAAGATCCCTACCCTTCCGGGCGGGGCTTTTTTTAAAAACCCTGTCAAACTGATATGATTCGTAACCCACCTAATGCTTAGTTAAGTGTCAACTGTGGGGGTTACAAATACCCTGTTTATCCGATTGACACTTATGCGTCCTGATTTAAATTTGCCCAGTAGATTTATATGGAGTGGTTTACCCTGACCTAGCGAAAATAAATGTAACTCCCAACAATTTCAATTTGTGAGTAGGCCTGACTCACCAACCCTGACATTATTCACAATCCCACGCGTTGCAGAATAACCTAAAAATGCCCATATATTATGATGTCCTTTTCCTATTTGAGATTTTTTTGAGATTTTTACTTGACAAATAAAAAATAATAGTTTTTATATATATAAAACAATATAGTTGCGATAATTGTAACATATAATACAATTATACAAATGGAATTAAATAATAAGCAGAAATACAAAACCCTTAAAGATTTAGCAAAGATCCTTTCCTTATTTAATAATTCCCAGGCAGATGAAATAAGCGTGAGTAATATTTCTAAGGCGCTTGAGATGTTTCCAAGTAAGGTTTCACGAATGCTTAGAACCTTGGAAAGTGAAGGATTTTTTGAGAAAAATTTGGAGACCGGTAAGTACCGTCTCGGAATAGAATTTTTTGTACTCGGGATACTATATATTTCACATTTACCCTTACGCAAGATTATACACCCACACATTGAACAAATTGCTAAAGAACTTAACCTCACGGCAAGTTGGGGGATTCTTAAGGATTCTGAAGTCATAATTGTAGATCGAATCCAAAATTTAACTATCGATCTGGTGTCCCACCACATAGGATTAAATTTACCAATTCATACTACAGCTGTTGGAAAGGTCCTGCTAGCCTATCTCTCTGAAGAGGAACAAGGTAGGATTTTGCAGTCAATCGACTTAATAAAGTTTACTGATGCAACCATCGTGGATAGAAGACTTATAAAAGAAAACCTGGAACTCATTAAGGAAAGGGGCTATTCCACCGACGAAGGAGAAACGCACAAAAATTTGAATTGTATAGGCGCTCCTATAAAAAATGGTGCCGGAGACGTTATTGCTGCAGTCAGTTTGATGGATGAAAAGTCACGAACGAGTGCTGAAAAACTATTTCAATTTTCTGATCAGTTGAAAGAAAAGGCCCTATTTATCTCCCGTCAACTGGGTTATCTCTATGATTCATGATAAGACGTATGGCCAAAAAGGAATAAGATTCATATTGCCCTAGAGATGACAGCTGGAGAGATTTAAGCATCTTATGAAAAATTCAAAGGTCTCACCATGAGAGATACTTCCTGATCGAGGTAACCCTTATGTGCATTTAATAGCCAAAGGAGAGGAAGGCAAAAATGTTTTTTCAAAACACGAGATACTACGCAGCCAAACTGTAATACAACAAGGAGCTAAGTCAATGGATAAGGTAATCATCACTGCAGCCATAACCGGGAGCCGAATTACACGAGATCTAACACCGTATATCCCTTATACCCCCGAGGAAATCACCCAATCTTCCATAGAGTGCTGGAATGCCGGAGCAGCCATTGTCCACATCCACGTCAGGGATCTGAAAACGGGACTGGGAACCCAAGACCTGGAGCTCTTCCGGCAGGTTGCAGAGCCCTTAAGGGAGAAGACCGATCTCGTCCTCTGCCTGACCACCTCCGGTATTGCCGGACGAAATCTCCCCGTTGAAGCTCGCTTGGTATCTTTAGCGTTGAAGCCTGAGCTAGCCTCCTTTGATGCCGGATCAATCAATCTGGGTGGCGGGGTCTTTAGTAATCCGCCTGAGTTTCTTGATGCAGCAGCTCAAATAATGAAGGAAAAGGCGGTTAAGCCAGAGATAGAGGTATTTGACTCAGGTATGCTTGTCACCGCCCTTCGCATGCGAAATGAGGGAAAGCTGGATGAACCGCTCCACTTTCAGTTCGTACTCGGTACTCCCTGGGGGGCACCGGCAACGCCTAAGACATTGTTACATCTCTGTGAACAACTTCCCGGGAACGCAACTTGGTCTGTGATCGGGATCGGCAGAGGGCACTTACCCATGTCCATGATGGCTCTGATCATGGGAGGTCACATCAGGGTTGGCATGGAGGATAACATTTACTACGAGAGAGGGGAGCTTGCTAAGACTAATGCCCAGTTTGTGGAGCGCATCGTGCGCATAGCTAAAGAGTATGGCCGGGAGGTAGCCTCTCCAGAGGAGGCGAGGGCAATCTTGGGGCTTCAGAAACGCTAACTGCCCTTAGCCTTTACGTATCACCTGGAACCACTCAAGGCAACAAACGATAACCAATGATTCATTGCGTTCAATGCGATGAGCAAAGTCTCACGATTTCTGTAGTACCGATCAACTCTTTAAGCTTCTAAGAAGAAATAGAAGGGGCACCACTTATTCTAACAGCTAAAAAGGGAAAATACAAACCATGAAAGAAATCAAATTCATCGATACAACCTTACGAGATGCACCACAAAGCCTTTGGAATGGGAAGATGACGACCGCCATGATCTCTCCTATTGCACCAACAATTAATGAAGTAGGGTTTGAGTCTTTAGATTTTATGATGCTGGCGGGCCTCGATTGGATTACCCGTTATCTTCATGAAAACCCGTGGGAGAGGATGCGACTTATGGCTAAAGCCATGCCGAACACACCTCTAATGGTTGGGGGTGTTCTCTGCGGATTGGGTACGGTGCCGGATTCTGTTCTCAAACTGTGGATGAAGCTGGTAGTTGATGCCGGCATGAGACGTATTAGAATTAATGAGCCATATCATGATATGGGCAGGATAAAAAACCAGATAAAGTGGTCCAAAGCTGCTGGGCTTACAACCATGGTATCGTTGATTTATACGCAAAGCCCTTTTCATACCGATGAGTACTACGCCCGAAAAGCTAAAGAGGTAGCGAAGGCAGGTGCAGATATCATTTTCATAAAGGATGTAGGCGGCCTTCTGACGCCCGAGCGCACTCAAATATTAGTGCCGGCGATTATGAAGAATATTGACGGCATACCCCTTGAGATGCACGGGCACTGCACAACAGGGCTTTCTCCTCTATGCTATTTGGAGGCTATCAAGCTAGGTGTTACGGGAGTGCATACGGCTAGCGCTCCTCTTGCTAATGGTCCTTCCCAGCCATCTGCGGAGAATATTTTGAGCAATGTTCGCCGCCTGGGTTATTCGCCAAACATAAATGAGAAGCCACTCAAGGCCATAGCTGACCATTTCCGAGGAATTGCTGAAAAAGAAGGCTTTCCAATCGGTTCGCCAGTAGAATACGATCTCTTTCAGTACGAGCACCAGGTTCCTGGAGGCATGATGTCAAACTATAAATTTGAGCTCTCCCAGAAGGGGCTCGAAAACCGGTTGGAAGAGGTGCTGCAAGAGACAGCTCTGATACGGAAGGAGTTTGGATACCCTATTATGGTTACCCCCATTTCCCAGTTCGTAGGAGCCCAGGCCATGTTGAACGTTTTGGGAGGTGAGCGATATAAACTAGTAACTAATGAGACAATCAAATACCTGCTGGGGCATTACGGAGAGATCATCGGCCCTGTTGATAAAAGCCTCAGGGACAAAATAATGAGTTTACCTATGACCAAAAAGCTTTTAGATTGGGAGCCGCCTCAGCCATCCATAGAAGAGCTATATGAAAAATTCGGAGTTGATATCTCCGAGGAGGAGCTCGTACTCCGTGCTTTATCTTCAGACCAAGACTCGGTTGATGAGGTGATGGGGCAACGCCCGAGTGAGACAAAGTAGCCGGCGAATTAGGCCTGTAATGGTATTAGACCAAGAAGTGACGATGCAAAAGAATCGAGGTGCTGTATGTGTGAAATGCATTAGAGCATACACTTCATAAAGGCGATTAATTCTTTAGGGGAAATTGATAACAGAACACGTGCAAAATACTATAGCCAGGATTCTGGATCTGTTTTGAAACATGCGACCTTTATTTTTGTCGAGAGTGCAGAAAAGACTGCCCAAGGATGGAATAGTAAAAAAGGAGTTTTCTAATGAATGTGGACATGATCAAAACAATAACAGTCTTGGGCACGGGTGTTATGGGTCCGGATATCTCACTTGGCTTTGCTATGGCGGGATATGATGTGACGGGAGTGGACATTGAACAGGCCATCTTGGACCGTGCGGCTCAAAAAATTGCCTCCAATTGCCGTCAGATGGTAGAAGAGGGCATGTTTAATGAAGAGCAAGCAGGAAAAATTCAATCCCGTATCACTTTAACCCTCGATTGGGATGGAGTAGTGGCGGGAGCAGATTACATAACCGAAGCTGTCCCCGAAGAGATGGAAATTAAGAAAGAGGTCTTTAAAAGATGTGGTGAAATATGCTCAGAAGAGGTGGTGGTCGCTTCAAACACCTCTTCTATGAGTATTACAGAGATTGCTTCGGAAATGAGATATCCGAAAAGGGCTATCAGCACACACTGGACCATTCCTGCCCACCTGAGTCCGATGGTGGAGGTCATTTGCGGAGAAAAGACATCTACATCTACAAAAGATTTTGCACTTACCTTGCTAAAGCAAATTGGTAAAACCCCAGTGCTCTGCAAAAATTCCCCCGGTTTCATACACAATTACGTTCAGTTTGCTATGGTGAAGACCGCTCTAAATCTTTTAGAACGCCAAATCGCTACTCCTGAAGACATAGATACGGTAATCAGAAATGGTTTTGGCCTGCGTCTGTCCAGCGTAGGTCCAATCCAATTCGTAGATATGTGTGGATTGGACACCATCTTGAACATTCAGAAATACATGTATGACACGACTAAGGATCCTATGTATAAGCCTTCCAGGATTGTCGAAGAAAGCGTAGAGAGAGGTGATTTGGGAGTAAAAACAGGAAAAGGCTTCTATGATTATTCTGAAGATGATGCTGAAAAGCTAAGGGAACGAACTAATAAGAACATTATTAAGACGTATAAAGCACTTAGAGAGTCGTAATAACCAGCATATAAAATCTTACATGGTGCATATCTTTTCAAAACAGTTATGAGCGAGGGTGGTCCGAGAAGATTCAGGATTTTGGATGCGTTTGGGCAAAAGATTTCGAATAATACATGGAATCTTACGGACCAGGGTTCTGGAAAAATCGCAAGGAATTGGAGGAGGATTGATACTGTAGGTGGTCTCATAAGGATATTGAGCTCAAAAATGATAATGTGAAGTCGAAAAAAATTCGCCTGCAGAAAGTTTATCAAAACTAGGAGGTACTACATGGCTAATAAAACTAATATTTCCTTGATTCATCCCAAAGAGGCAACTGAAGAGGTGCGGAAGCTTTATGATCGCGTACAATCCATGACAGGCCGTGTTTCTCCTGTCTGGCGCACCATGGCCCATAAGCCTGAGTATATTAAACTGGTCGTTGACAAGTTTGCCCTGCTATTTGGTGAAACCAAACTTGATATGCGATCCAAACTACTAACCTACCTCACTGTTTCAATCATGAACAACTGCCAGGTTTGTATTTACGCTTTCACTGAGCGGTTGAAAACACTGGGTCTTGCTGATGAAGAGTTCGTTGAGCTTTATAGCGTGATTGATGCTGCTTCGGGAATGAACATGGTTGCTAACGGTGCTGGCATTACGCCTGAACACTTACAAGAGGCTATACAAGAGGCCAAAGAGAAAGATTAAAAATCAAGAAACGGAATTAAAGAACTGATTCGTCATATCTGGCAACTGTTTTAGAAGGAAAAGGCTCAGAAGATGGGAAAAAGGGGGTGATGTAAAGCAGCCTTATGTTCCAAACCTGTTTAGAAAGGGGGTGATTATGGAAAGAAGATCAGGCAAGGTGTATTTTAAGTTGAGATGACAAACAAGGATCCAAAAACCATAAAGAGGAGGGAAATGATGATAACATCAAGAAAGTTCAATGTATATGTATTATTATTCGCAGTAATAATAATGCTAGGAATTTATGGAGGATCGCTTCAAGCTGCCGAAAAAACAAAACTGGATATTGTTGTTGATTTAACCTGCCCACTCGGCTGTGGCACCATTGAAGGTGACACAGTTTTAAGTGGGCTAGTGGCTCGAAAGTGTCCCGATCTTATCATTAGGGCTCAGGAAACCCCGGGTTATATGTATAACATTAGGGAGATGGACTCAAATAAGCGTAGATGGAAAAACACTATGTTTGGCATAGAGGATGATATCCTGAATTTTGCACCATTGGGTGGGAAAGAGCCGTTCAAGGAGTTCTTTCCAAAACCCCTTACTGAAAAATTTATGCTCCTCTATGGTGAGGCATTCTGGGTACAAGGACATATGTGGATGACCTTTAACCCTAAGCTCAAAAAGATCGCCGACCTGAAAGGAAAAAAGCTTGGCATCGGACTTCGGACTCAAAGCGATTGGGGCTTTAACACCAGGATTGATCTGGAGTTTGGATATGGTATCACTCCAAAAAACACAAAGATCTTCCATCTCGGGCCAGCCAAAGAGGTAGATGAACTTCTGGATGGAAAGGTGGATGCAGTTGTGATGGGGATGGGAGCCGAACCTTTCTTTAAAAATTGGCTCATAGTGGGGCCGGTGCGCAATTTAGAGGCTTCTGGACGGAAGCTCTATTATATAGGGATGGAGTGTGAGGTGTTCGAAAAGCTCAACAAGAAATTCGGGACCGCTTATTTATGTGTCAAAGTTCCACCTAATACCCTTCCACAGCAAACAGAGGCCTTTACTGTGGGAGCGGATCGTGGCTATAAGGCTGTGCACGAAAGCTTTCCCGAAGAGTTAGCTTATAAACTTGTAAAAACTGTCGCAGAACTTGGTCCACAAATGAGAGAGTTGCACGGTCTATGGAAGATCTGGAGCCCGGATCTGATGGTTGGTGGTTTAACGGAAACGAATACAAATCCTGGTGCAATAAGAGCCTTTAAGGAATTGGGCTGGTGGGATTTGAGGAAAAAATACAAACCAGTAAAGTTGTGGTGGGAAAAGTAAAAATAGTGGTGCTTTTAAGTGAGTATCAAAACCATCACATTTCTCCGCGCAGTCGGTGGTCTCTATCCAGAACTAAAAGAGTTCATCGATTGTGCGGATTTCAAGATTAGGATGTCATGAAGCAATAGATTTTTCTTAAAATTAACATCCACCACAATTTGTGAAAAACAAGACTGAAAGGATGATCTACTTATGAGACACGAGGTGGCTAAACAGATCGATAGGGCTTTTTTGATCCTTGGTACAATTTTCTCAATTTACCTCATAATAACGATCATCGAACTTTTTCAACAGGCTTCAGAGCATTACACTACCTTTCTTTTAGCCATTTTTGTACTTACTGCTTTATTAACCATTCGAGATATCTTAGGTGATGAGTCTAAAGGTTTTAAATTCTGGTCTCGATTATCTTTATTCGGGATTGCATCGATAGTGTCTGTCATTGTTGGGGTATATCTCAGGTATCATGCTATTCGTCTGGAGACCATCCAACCCTTTATAACCGATCAAGACATTATCATAGGCTGGTTTATGTTAGGATCACTTTTGCTTCTTACGTGGTTTCATTGGGGGACTATACTAACTATTATGATAGCGGCATCTATCTTATATTTCTTTCAAGGCCATCTTTTACCATCAACAATCCTTCGACATGACGAATTCAGCACTTTTTTTTCAATGAGTTATATGGGCCTGAGCACCACGGGGGGGATATTCTGGTTTGTTCCCCTTGCTGCAGATAAAATTTACTTTCTTATCATCTTTGCTGCCTTACTTTTAGGATTCGGGATGCTACCTTTAGTCATGGAGGCTGGAAAATTGGTTGGTAAATATCTCAGGGGCGGGGCGGCTTTTCCTGCTGTCTTTGGGAGCGCCGCAATTGGTACAGTCATGGGACAGGCTGTTTCCAATACCATGTTAACTGGACAGTTAACCATACCCATGATGAAGAAAAGCGGATATAATGCAGAGCTTGCAGGGGCTATCGAAGCTGTTGCTTCAACATCAGGGCAATTCCTCCCGCCCATATTGGGTTTGGCGGCCTTTATTATAGCAGGCTTTCTCAATATTGCTTATATTGAAGTTGCCCTTGCTGCAACCTTGCCATCTTTGCTTAAGGTAGCTTGTATGATTATTGCCGTTTTAATAGCTGCCAGGGCTTTTAACCTTACTGCTATTCCTGGAGATATTGATAAACACCTTATTTACCGACTCCTCCCTGTCTTTCTTATACCCTTTATTGTGCTTTTTGTATTGTTACTCCTTTATTATTCTCCAAACATAGCAGCTCTATATGGCATTGCAAGCATGATTGTAGTGGGATTTTTATTTCAGGGCAAGAAGCATAGGCCAACACTAAAGACTTCTAAAGATAGTTTTAAAAATGGGCTTGAAATATGTATTGTGCTGTGCTTACTCCTTATAGCCATCGGGCCAATCGCCCAGATGGCCACAACAACCAACATTGCGGGAAATCTAAGCTCTTTTTTCTATAAAATAATTCCACATAATGTAGTATTAATATTGGTAATTTCTATGATCGTATCTATGATCTTAGGGTTGGGGCTGCCTACTCCAGTTGCCTACCTAATAGCTGCTTTGACTTTGGCACCGTTTCTTCAGGAGTTTGGGATTCCGGCTATTGTAGCCCACTTGTTTGTATTTTATTTCGCTGTTTTTTCTACCATATCACCACCCGTGGCCATTAGTTGTCTGGCTGCTTGTAAAATCTCAGGAGGCAGCTTTGTAGGAACGACTATAGAGTCTCTAAGGATAGCATTACCAAGTTTTTTTGTTCCTTTTGCCTTCGTTTTTAACCAGGATCTTCTTATTTTTCCGAAAGTCACAGCCCTCGGGGTAATTGCTTTCTTCATGGTACTTCTTACTGAATTCTATCTTACAGTAGCGCTCTATGGCTATTTCTTGCGAAAACTTAATGCAATAGAACGGTCATTTTTTGCACTCAGCTCTGCGCTAATGATGTACTACATCATAGTACATCATGCCAGTGGTTATTCATTGGCGATGTTCCTTGGGATTGGTTCTGTGGGCATCCTGTGGATCCTCATTACCAAGCAACGTATCGCTACGAGCTAAAGTAATCAGAAAAATTTATGGGTTTTTAAAAGCATATGAGAGCTATCTCTAGAAGTTTATAGACATTTTTTGAAGGTATGATTTGTAACTCTATTAAGGTAGCAGGTGAAGATACTTTCAAATATTTTGTATGAGAACCCTGAAAAACTTTAGACTTATTTTTGATACTCCTGATCTATTGGTATTTCTTCTGTAGTTATTATTAACCTGCGAGCACATCTGGAGAGTTCAAAGTCTTCCACTAAGATCCCATCTATTTGAGCATTACCATAAATATCGCATCGGTGGACATGTATAAAGGCTACATCCGGGTCATGCCAACCTAGAGGCTCCCCCTTTCCTTCCTGCAACACTTCCATATTATTTACCTCCTTTTTAAGGGCATAAGGGATGTCTGTCGTTTCGATGATCTTAGCATATGTTCTGGAATAGAATATAATATATACGGAGTGATCAAAGGGTAATTGTTTGAACTGAATTTAAAGTCCGCTTTCTTTAGATAGAAAGTCCTCATAATATTCCTTCTTTGAAAAATAATCTTTTTTTCTACTAAAATGTAGAGAAATTGACAATACATAATTTTTCTTTTGTCTTGACTAAAGGATGTGGTTGGATTACACCTAAGCCCTCAAAAGGGGAAGGGTTTTAGCAATGAATGAATTGAGTGGGGTCATCAAGGATATAAAGAAAAAGGTTAAGGAATTAAAGGCAAAAGGTTTTAACCTTTACCCATCAGGCTTCAGGAGAGATATAACAGTAGAGGAGGTTGTAAACCGTTTTGGTAAAATGGACCAGAATGCACTTGAGGAAATAACTGATACCTTTACCATGGCTGGAAGGGTTATGTCCATCAGGGATTTTGGAAAAGCAATTTTCATTCATATCAAAGATGGAACTGGCCAACTTCAGGCATATATAAGGAAAGATAGAGTAGGGGATGAGAATTTTGAGATCTTCAAGTTTATGGATATGGGCGATCATGTGGGGCTTAAAGGGCAGCTTTTTAGGACAAAGACAGATGAATTGACTCTTCTGGCTAACTCAATTGTTCTTCTAACAAAGGCCCAAAAGCCATTACCGGAAAAATATCACGGATTAATAGATGTGGAGACCAGGTATCGCCAGAGGTATCTCGACCTCATTGTTAATGATAATGTTAAACATACTTTTATCCTGAGAAGTAGAATAATCCAGACTATCCGGGAATTTTTTGATAAACAAGGCTTTATAGAGGTTGAGACACCAATGATGCAATCGATCCCGGGTGGAGCTACAGCCAGACCATTTAAAACATATCACCAATCATTGGGTATGGATCTTTATTTGAGGGTAGCTCCGGAGCTTTATCTAAAAAGATTGGTGATAGGAGGATTGGAGAAGATCTATGAATTAAACAGAAATTTTCGAAATGAGGGGATCTCAACTGACCACAATCCGGAATTTACCATGCTCGAATTTTATGTTGCCTATGCAACATATGAAGATCTGATGGATTTGACTGAAAAACTTCTCTTATATCTCCTCAAGAAGCTCTTTGACAAGTTGACTATCACATACCAGGGCAATCTTATAGATTTTAATGCCCCATGGCCAAGGATCACCCTCGCTGACTCCCTGAAAGATATTGGTGGTATAGGAGAGAATATCCTTTTTGATAATAAGGCATTAAGAGATTTTGCCAAATCCAAGGGCGTTGAGTTAGAGGATAATGAAGAAAATGAAACAGTATTAGCTAAGCTTTTTGACCATATAGTTGAGCCAAAATTAATCCAGCCCACCTTTATAATCGACCACCCAATACAGGTCAGCCCACTTTCTAGGAGAAAGGATGAGAATTCTGAGATTGCAGAAAGATTTGAACTATTTATAGGTGGAAAAGAGATTGCAAATGCCTTCTCTGAACTAAATGACCCTGATGATCAGCGGGAGAGATTCCTGAAACAGGCTTACTTAAGGGATTCAGGCGATGAGGAGGCCCTTTTTATGGATGAAGATTATCTAAAGGCATTGGAATATGGGCTGCCTCCTACAGCAGGAGAGGGCATTGGAATAGATAGACTGGTTATGGTACTAACAGATTCCCCCTCTATTAGGGATGTTATCCTCTTTCCTCAAATGAGGAAGAAATAGCTGAGTTTGTTGAGTTTATTGTGTTTAGGCATTTTTAATTTTAGCTCACTTTAGGCACTTTTAATTTTAGGTATTTAAACGCTATGTCTTTTGAAACATTTTTTTCTTTCAGATACCTGAAGGCAAAGAGAAAGCAAGGGTTTATCTCTATCATAACTGGTATTTCCATTTTAGGAATAATGATAGGGGTCATGGCCTTAATAGTAGTCCTGGCAGTCATGAATGGTTTCAGGGAAGATTTGATGAAAAAGATCCTTGGTGTAAATTCCCACTTGCTTATCTTGAGTTATAAAGGGGGTATCAAAGATACACAAGCTGTTATTGAGAAAGCATTGGAGGTAGATGGTGTTCTTTCAGCTACACCATTTATTTATAGCCAGGTAATGATTAAAAATGCTGGCAATATCTCAGGGGCTATTCTCAGGGGTCTGGACCCGGCTACAGCAAATGCGGTAATCAATATTGATTCGATGATAAAAGAAGGCTCCCTTACAGTTTTAAAGCGATCCAAGGATGATCCTCAAGGAATCATTCTTGGTAGTGAGTTATCCAAACATATAGGAGCACTGCCAGGAGATACCATCACCTTGGTATCACCTATAGGTAAATTGACACCCTTGGGAAGGGTGGCCAATGAGGGTAAATTTAAGGTAAAGGCCCTTTTTGAATCTGGCATGTACGAGTATGATAATTCGCTTGTGTACCTTTCTCTAACTGATGCCCAGGATTTTCTCTCCCTTGGGGATGAGGTAACAGGGGTTGAATTAAAGGTTAAAGACATAAACAAGAGTGATACAATAGGTAAAATTATTCAGGACGAACTTGGCTATCCTTACTGGACCAAAGACTGGAAGATGATGAACAGAAGCCTGTTTTCTGCCTTAAAGCTCGAAAAGGTAACTATGTTTATTATTCTGATCATGATAGTTCTCGTAGGTGCATTGAATATAATTAGTTCCTTGGTTATGCTGGTTATGGAGAAGACCCGCGATATCGCGATACTGAGAACTATGGGTGCATCATCAAAAAGTATCATGTCTATTTTTATCTTTCAGGGTCTATTCGTTGGTCTTATTGGAACCTTGTTGGGACTGATGTCCGGATCTTTTCTCTGTCATATCCTGGCAAGATATAAGTTTATTAAGCTTCCCCCAGACGTGTATTATATAACTACCCTTCCTGTTAGAATGGAATGGTTAGATGTTGCTTTAATCGCATTAGCTGCAATAGTTATCTCTTTTCTGGCCACTATCTATCCTTCCTGGCAGGCCTCTAAATTGAATCCTGTAGAGTCATTAAGATATGAATAGAAGTGCACTAAAGTGCCTAAAGTTAAAAGTGAGCTAAAGTTATGGAAAGGATTATTTGGAATTGTGGATTAAGGAAATTAAGGATTTTTAATTAAAAAGAATCATAAATCAAAGATGATTGATTACTAGAGAAAATGACAAATAAGGATTGTCCGTTAAAGTTTTTTGTTTTATTTACTTTAAATTTTAGGCAATTTAGGCACTTTAAACCCTGGCCCAGTCCTGGTCTATAGGTTTAATAGTCTAATTCAAGCACATAATAGCTTATAGACTTAGTAGGCTGATTAGAGCACATAGCACCAGGGCGGGCTTTAGGCACTTTTTAATGAAACCCATGCTACGGATTGAAAATATCTATAAAAGCTTTGAAAATAATGGCCAGATAATCCAGGTACTTAAAGGGGTCAGCTTACAAGTATTACCAGGTGATTCCCTTGCCATAACAGGACCCTCTGGGGCTGGCAAGTCAACCCTTCTTAATATTATGGGAACATTAGAGCTACCATCTGAGGGTAATGTTTTTTTCGATAATTTTGATGTCTATCAGATGGATGAAGTGAGTCTAAGTAAGACCAGAAATCGGGAAATAGGTTTTGTCTTCCAGCTCCATCATCTTCTTCCTGAATTTAATGCTGAGGAAAACACTATGATTCCTGCAATTATATCGGGTTGTAGTAAAAGAGAATCCGCTGAAATGGCCTCAGCAATTCTGTCTCAGATGGGTTTGAAGGATAGACTTAATCATAGGGTGGGTGAGCTTTCTGGAGGAGAACAGCAAAGGGTTGCAATTGCAAGGGCCTTAATTATGGAGCCCAAGTTGCTGTTAGCAGATGAACCCACAGGAAATCTGGATAAGGAAACTGGTGATGAAATAGCAAAGTTGCTACTTTCCCTTAATAAAAGCAAAGGCTTGGCCCTGGTTATAGCTACACACAATCTGGAGTTGGCCCACCAGATGTCCAAGCAGTTGCAATTAGTAGATGGCAGGTTTGTATAATTAGTTTTTTGAGTTTCTTGTGTTCGTTGTGTTTGTCTGCCCTGTTAAATCCCCGCAAGAGGGTCAGGCAAAGTGGGAATTTAACAGGATAAATGTTAAAATCCTATGAACTAAATGAACTCAACAAACTCAACAAACACTAAAAAATTCATGATTCAAAAGATATTCTCCTATTTTGGCCATATGTTATGGCCTTTTTATGTTTTGTTACTTTTAACCCCTCTTTTGATACCTATCAATATCAGAGCACATTCGACAGACAAGATAGCTGTTCTTCCTTTCAAGATTCATATGCTGAAGCCTATGGATCATCTTGTTTTAGGCCTTCAAGAGATGATAACAGCAAGGCTGGCAATGCAAGGATTTGACCTTATTGATCCGACGATAATAAATAAGAGTACACTACCTCAAATAAAAGTATCAGATTTAAATCTTGTAAGGAGAGTGGGAAAAGAGAAAAGTATAGATTGGCTAATAAAAGGGAGTCTTACTCAGATTGGAGAAAAGATCAGTCTTGACCTTACTGCTATTCCTATATCAACTGAAAAGAGGCCTTTCTCTATTTTTATTGTAGGGGATAGGATAGATAAATTATCCCAGATGATAGAGAGAGCGGCATTAACAGTAAAAAACCGGATTAAAGGTATTGTCCAGATAGATTCAATCTATATTAAAGGAAATAAAAGGATTGAAGCTGATGCCATATTGGCAGCAATTGAGAGTCAAAAAGGGGCAATATTTGACCTAAATACTCTGGATAAAGATCTTAGATCTACATATCAGATGGGTTTCTTCGAGGATGTCCAGATAGATGTTGAGGACGGTCCCAAAGGCAAAATAGTCACCTTCAGGGTTAGTGAAAAACAATCAATTGGCGAGATTAAATTTGAGGGGAACAAGAAGATTGATAAAGAAGATCTAATGGAGGTTTTAGGTATAAAAAAATACTCTATCCTTAATAGGAAATCAATTAAAGATAGTATAGAGAGGTTAAAAGATCATTACCATCAAAAAGGATATTATAATGTTGAAATAAGCGAAAGCATTGAGGATCTTCCCAACAATGAAGTGGCCCTAATATATAAAATTAAAGAGGGAGATAAGGTCTACATAAGGAAAATTAAATTTGTAGGCAATGTTCAATTTAATGATGAAGACCTAAAAGATCTTATGGAGACAAGCGAAAAGGGGTTTTTCTCCTTTATTACTGACTCTGGTCATCTGGATAGAAAAAAATTAGAAGGTGATATATTCAAAATAAAATCATTTTACCATAACAACGGTTATATAAAGGCAAAAGTAGGTGAACCAGAGATCTCTTACAAAAAAGATGAAGAACTTGCAATTACTATTAAGATTAATGAAGGCCCTCAATATGCTATTGGAAAGGTTGATATTGAAGGAGATCTTATAAAAAAGGTAGATGAACTTTATAAGAATCTTAAAATAACAAAAGAGAAAGTTTACAATAGGGAGGTTATCAGGTCAGATATATTGACTTTGAGTGAGATTTATTCGAATGAAGGCTACGCCTTTGTTGATGTTTCCCCTGAGATCAGAGAGGATGATAAAGAACATAAAGTTGATATTACATACCGGATTGCGAAAAAAAAGAAGGTTACGTTTGAGAGAATAATAATCACTGGAAATGACAAAACAAGGGATAAAGTTATTCGCAGGGAGCTAAAAGTTATCGAGGGTGAATATTTCAGCGGGAAGAAGCTAAAGAGGAGCAGCCGGAATCTTCATCGCCTCGGTTTTTTTGAGGAGGTGGAGGTTAACACAAAAAAGGGAAGCAGCGATGAGGAAATGATCCTTAATATACACGTCAAGGAGAGATCAACCGGCGTATTATCCTTTGGTGTAGGGTATAGTTCGGTGGAAAATGTTATAGGGATTTTTGAAATAGCACAGAACAACCTCTTTGGCCGCGGTCAGCCATTATCGGCTAGGGCCTCCTTGAGTTCCAAGTCTACAAGATATAGCTTAAGTTTTACTGAACCATGGCTATTTGACAAGCCTTTATCAGCGGGTATTGATCTATATGACTGGGAATATGAGTATGACGAATATACCAAGGACAGCCTTGGTGGTAAATTGAGGTTTGGCTTTCCTTTAGGACCTGAGTTTACCAGGGGCTCCGTTATATATACATATGATGATGCTGAGATCTCGGATGTTGCGGATACAGCCTCTCTGATAATAAAGGATATGATCGGAAGAAATGTTACCAGCAGTATGACCCTTGGCGTTTCCAGGGATAGCAGAGAAAGACGATTTAATGCCAGAGAGGGTTCTGTTAACTCTTTATCAGTAGAATATGCAGGTGGCATCTTAGGAGGAGATAACTATTTTAACAAATACGGGGCTAGATCAGCCTGGTTTTTTCCTTTTTTCTGGGATACGGCATTTTCTCTACAGGGAAAATGGGGTTATATTGAGCAGAGGGCAGGAGGCAAATTACCCGTTTACGAAAAATTCAGAATAGGAGGAATGAATACGGTCAGGGGGCATGATTCTGGATCTATTTCACCTATTGATCCAGAAACAGGTGACAGGATAGGTGGAGAAAAGATGATGGTCTATAATATTGAGTACCGGTTTCCCCTCTTAAAGGAACAGGGGTTGGTCGGTGTCCTATTCTTTGATGCGGGAAACGTCTTTACTAAGGATGAGAACTATACCTTTAGTGAAATTAGGCGGGGTGCTGGGGCAGGGATAAGATGGTATTCGCCAATAGGGCCTCTACGTTTGGAATGGGGAAAAAATCTTGACCAGAAGCCTGGTGAAGCATCAGATAACTGGGAGTTTACTATTGGAACACCATTTTAGTGTTCGTTGTGTTTGCCTGCCTTGTTAAATTCCCGCAGGGGGTCCTGCAAAGCGGGAATTTAACAGGGTAAATGTTAAAACCCTATGAACTCAAGAAACCCAAGAAACAAGATGAGCCTAACATAGTTGACTAATAAACGGGAAATAATGTAAGATTTAAACCTGATTTTAATTAACTTATGTCCAGATGAAAAAATTATTTTAAAAATGGAGTCAAGAATGAAAAAGAGTTTCTTGTTTACTACTGTTATTTTTACAACCCTATTCATTTCTAATGTAGCTCTGGGAGAAAATTTTAAGATTGGCTTAATTGATCTTCAAAGATGTCTTGAGAAATCTAAGGAAGGGCAAAAGGTTTTTCAGCTTTTAAAGAAGAAGAAAGATGTTCTCCAGAGGCAACTTGATAAAAACCAGAAAGAACTTTTGGAGTTACAGAAGGAATTGGAAAAACAGGCTATGATGTTGAGTATGGATGCCCAGGAAAATAAAAAGAAGATCATTGAAAGGAAAACAAGGGAATTAAAATATCTTTACAAGGATTTAAATGAGGAGATGATAAAGGCACAGGAAATAGAAAAAAAAAGGATCTTTAAGGAGTTAGGCAAGATTATTGAAAAGATAGGCTCCGAAGGAAGCTATGCTTTGATAATGGAAAAGAGGGCAGGCGGTGTTATTTATTGGGCTGAGTCAGTGGATATTACTGAGGAGGTTGTAAAGGTCTATGACCAGATGAAAGAAGAGGAGAGTAAAAAATAGGTTAATACCATTGGAAATAACTCTTAAGCATATGGCTGAATCGATAGGTGGCACAGTTATAGGCAATGATCAGGTTTTAATAAATGGGATCAATTCCCTTATTTTTGCTAAGAATGGAGAGATATCCTTTTTGGCTGATCCACGCTTAAAGGATCAGATCAAGACAACAAAGGCATCTGCTATCATTGTAAAGGGGCTTACCAGTCTTTACAAAGGGCCACAATTGATAGTTCCAGATCCTTACCTTGCCTACGCCAGGGTGGCAACTATATTTGCCCCTCCTATCCCTCGCTTCCCCGGAATAAGTGAAAAGGCAGTTATTGAAGAAGGATCTCGAATAGGAAAAGATGTATCTATATACCCTTTTGTTTATGTTGGGCGGGAGTCAGCAATAGGAAATAAAAGCGTTCTTTTCCCAGGTGTCTATGTTGGTGACAGGGTTACAGTAGGAGATGGAAGTGTTATCTATCCGAATGTAACCATAATGTCCGATTGTATAATAGGAAAAGAGGTAATTATTCATGCGGGAACTGTTATAGGAAGTGATGGCTTTGGCTACGCCAAGGATGGTGATATAAGCGTCAAGATTCCACAAACAGGTATTGTTCAGATAGAAGATAAGGTGGAAATCGGGGCAATTAATGCTATTGATAGGGCTACTTTTGGTAAGACATTGATACAGAGGGGTGTAAAGACCGATAATCTTATTCAGATCGCACATAATGTAGTTGTTGGTGAAAATACCATTATTGTTGCCCAGGTGGGTGTTGCAGGAAGCACCAGGATAGGAAAGAGTGTAATTATAGGACCACAGGCTGGTATTGCTGATCACCTTGAGATAGGCGATCGAGTAATGGTAGCCGGAAAATCGGGTGTGGCCAAATCTATTCCTTCAGGTGAGGTTGTCTCTGGCATACCAACAATGCCTCATCGCCTCTGGTTGAAAACTAGAGGGCATATAAGGAGACTCCCCGAGTATCTCGAAAGATTAAAGGAGTTAGAAAATAAGGTTAAGGAACTGGAAGAACAATTAAAACAGGAGCAGATAAGATAATGGATTTGCCCTTGACTTATAAAGACATTATAAAGTTACTCCCACACAGGCATCCATTCCTGTTTGTGGATATGATTACGGAACTTGAGTTAGGTGAGAGGATAGTAGGGATCAAGAATGTAACTATAAATGAGCCTTTTTTTGAGGGTCATTTTCCGGGAAACCCAATTATGCCTGGTGTTTTGGTGATAGAGGCCATGGCTCAAGTAGGTGGAATACTTGCCAGATTATCGGTACCAGAAAGCATGGAAGAAAAGAGGGATAATCCTATATATTTCGTATCAATAGACAAGGTAAAATTTCGGAAACCGATTGTCCCTGGCGATCAGATTCTTTTTGAACTGATTGCTATGAGAAAAGGTAGCAGAATATGGAAAATGAGTGGGAAGGCAATGGTAAATAAAAAAATAGCGGCAGAAGCAGAGTTAGTAGCTGCAATAGGTTAACTATAGATTGCATGAAACTGGAAACTTGAAACTGGTTACCAATGACAAATAAAGATTGACTAATGACTAATGACTAATGACAAAGGTATATAATGGGAATAGATATTCATCCATCTACTGTAGTATCCTCAAAGACAAAAATAGCTGAGGGGGTTAAAATCGGGCCATTTTCAATCATAGGCGAGGATGTAACAGTAGGCAGAGATACTATTATTGGTTCCCATGTAGTTATAGATAGGAATACGGTAGTAGGGAAAAAAAATAGGATCTACCCTTTTGTCTCCATTGGCTTACCTCCCCAGGACATCGGTTATCGGGGCGAGGATACCAGAGTTATTATAGGAGATGAAAATATCATTAGGGAGTTTGTAACAATTAATCGGGCCACAACCAAACAGGATAAAGTCACAAAGGTTGGAAACAAGAATTACATTATGGCCTATGCCCACGTAGCCCATGACTGTACTTTGGGTAATTCCATTATCATGTCAAATGCTGCGGCCCTTGGTGGGCATATAGAGATAGGTGATCACGCTATTATTGGGGGTCTGGTAGCCATTCATCAGTTTGTCAGGATTGGAGCCTATGCATTTATTGGAGGAAAATCGGCAATAGTCAAAGATATTCCTCCTTTCATGATGGCCTCCGGAGACAGGGCAAGGTTGTTTGGTTTGAATCAAGTAGGACTTAAAAGGGAAGGATTTTCTCAAGAAAAGATAAATAGCTTAAAAAAGGCTTATCAGATTATATGGCGCGATCATCACCTGCTTAATGAAGCACTGGAAAGGGTCAGAAGAGAGATACCCCTTTTTAAAGAGTTAGAAATGTTGCTTGATTTTTTGGTCAACTCAAAAAGGGGGGTTGTTAGATAGGCAATGGACAATTGAAAATTGTTAATAGTCAATTAAAAATGGATAAGATAGGCTTAATAGCAGGAAGTGGAACGTTTCCCCTTTTGATAGCTGACTCAGCCAAGAGAAGGGGGTTAGAAGTAATTGCCGTGGCTCATGAGGGAGAGACTATGCCGGAGTTGGCTAGTAAAGTTGATGAAATTACCTGGATAGGGCTTGGTCAATTTGGTCATTTACTCAGTGCCCTCAAATCAAGGGGGATAAGTCATGTTCTGATGGCAGGTGCAATTACTAAGGCCAAAATTTTTGCCAATATAAGACCAGATCTTAAAGGACTGGCAGTCATTGGAAAATTATTAATTTTCCATGATGATGACATTTTAAGGGCTGT
>CAYTDY010000006.1:0-28291 GCA_964436665.1 uncultured Desulfobacteraceae bacterium | reverse complement strand
AGCCCTTATTTTCCTACCTTTGCTGATAAAAATGGGTTCACCCTTATTGTTCAATCGGTCTAATATTTCACCTAAATTGTTTCTGATTTTAAGGGCATTAACCTCTTCCATGATCCTGCCTCCTGCAATGGACTTCAATTCAACCTAAGACAACTTGGTGTATATATTAAGTGTATAGGTGTATGTACATATACTGACTAATCACCATTAATCCAGTCCTCGATATTCAGCCCAGGAATGTTCATGAAATGCCTTTTATTTCCTGTGACTAAAATCATATCGTGCTGAATAGCTATGGCGGCAATCCTTAGATCAGGTTCATTTTTTGATAGGCCCCTTTTTTCTAAAAGGGCTTTTAATCGTCCATAAATTTTGCCGCTGTCTGTATCAAAGGGAAGGATATTCACATTGGGAAAAACTTTATCTTCATAAGCCTTAAGTATTTTTTTTCGATTCCTCGAACGGTAGGCCCTGAAGTATATCTCAGAAACATTTATAGAGGACGTAAATTGTAGATCCTTGGGCAATGTCTCCAACTTTTTTAACATCAGGGGTGATGGAGCTTTCTTCAGAATGTTGCTAATGCAGTCTGTATCAAACAAATACATTAGACCTCTGCGACGTTTCTGTCTGTAGAACTTTCTCTTGCCCCGTAAATACTCCCAATAAATTGATCAAAATCCTCAATGTCAGATAAAGCACCTTTGGCTAACAACAATCCTTCATTTTCCCCGGTTTCAGCCCATTTTTTCAAATAATCTTCATATGGTACCACCACTGCAACGTTCTTGCCCTTCCTTCTGATAATTACCTTTTCCCCTACAAATATGACGCGGCTTATAATAGAGGATAATTTTGCCTTGGCTTCAGTTAAATTATAGGTCTCCATGTCTTCCACCCTCTTAATATCACTCAAAAATACCGGTTATAATCAGTTTGTAATTGATTAAAATTATATATGGTCAATTAGACTATGTCAACACTTTATCCTGCCATACGGTCTAATCAAAATTTTCTAATTGAGATACTCCATATCCCCACTTAAAGAAAAGCTGTTTTGTATATTTTGTCATGAGATTATTTAATATTTCTTTTTCTTTACCAACGAAATATATTTTTCCATTTGTCAAAGATATTAATCAGAATCTCTTGAGTTGTGACCTTTTTTTGCACAGAATTGCCCGTAAAGCATTACACCCTTCTCATAGTTCGGATCTAACTTAATTGACATCTCTAAACAATCACACACTTTATCGTTATTGTTGGTCTTGGAATAGACCCATCCAAGATTGGCATAGGCAACAGCATCATTAGGCCTCATCCTTAAAGCATCTTCAAGTAGCGGAATCGCGGCCTCAAATCGGCCCTGAGCCACACATACGGCCCCAAGATTATTCAGGGCATCCGGGTTGAATGGTTTTATTCTGATCGAATTTTTAAGGGCCTCTTCAGCCTTTCCATAATCACCTATCCTTAGCCAAATAAGACCAATATTATTAAATGCCTCTGCATTTTCCGGATCAAGGGATATGGCGGTTTGATACTCCCGCATTGCTAAATCAGCTCGGCCTGCCTCATGGTATGCATTTCCCAGATTCAGATGTGGACGGCTCTTTTGTGGAGCCTTTCTGACTGCATCCTTCCATAGTAACAGGTTGTTTTGCCAGACAAGATTGCGATTTAAAGTCAGAAACCCAAGCTGAAGTATTAGTATTGAAAAAAGACCGATGCATATCATCTTGATCGGTTTTTTCAATATTTGTACATAGCGATTCCACAGTGTTAGAATTACAAAACTGGTGGCTGCGAAGAAGCCAAGAGATGGGAAGTAAACAGTATGTTCACTAATTGGTTCCAAAGTGGGAACCGCCAGATTTGGGATTATGGCTATTGCAAACCAGGCAGCGTAAAAAAATAAAATCTTTGAATACGGGAGCACAATAACAACAAGAAGCCAAATAAAAGTGAGTAACCCTGCGAAAGCTAAAAGCGCGGTCGGCTCCCAAGGGCTTTTTGCTATTGGAAACAAGTGATCAACACTTTGCCCTACCGGAAAGATCAGGAGCTTCAGATAGACAAATACTCCTTTTAGAGCTGTCACGAAATAACAAACGAACATTTCTTTTATGGATAAAAGCGTGGCTTTGCCAAAGAGGAAGACTCTTGGCAAAAGATAGATGATGAGGACAATAAAGTATGGCAAGCTTATTCTAAGAGCCCGTTCCCACCCTCTCTTGCTTTGATGGGAAGTGAGGTACAGCACGGAAAATGCAAGCGCCAAAAGCGGAACAGTGATTGCAATTTCTTTGGTTAGAAGCCCCAGTATGAAGCATAAGAGGCTAATGATTTTATTCAAGTATTTTTTTTTCTCTTCAATGGCTCTGAGAAAGAAGTGAAAAGAACACAGGATAAAAAATGTGCTCAGCAAGGAAGATCGACTTACGATATAACTTACTGCTTCTGTTTGCATGGGGTGGCATGCAAACAGCAGGGCGCTCATGAGCGCAATACCCCTTGCACCAGGCGGCTTACTGTTTTCCAGTGGTCCTAACATGCGCGCTATGTTCTGGATGACTTTATAAACTAACAGGGTATTAAAAATATGAAGAATTAAATTGATTAGGTGGTAAGAAAATGGGTCGAGATGGGAAATGTAATAGTTGAGGGCAAACGAGGTCAGCAGGATGGGTCGATAAAACTGTTGCTGCCCATAATGAAAGCTCCACATCTCTTTTTTGCGAGGGTCAAAATAGCCTGGAACATATTTAAGGTCCTTAACATAAGGATTCTTAACAATAGTTTCCAAATCATCATATACAAATTCTCCATGAAGAGATGATGCATAAATCACTGTACACAGGATTATAAGGCAAAGCGCATCGAGTGTAAAAATATAACATCGTATATTATTCATGGATATATACATCCACCCTATTTCTTTCTGGCCACGACTGTTATAGTGCCTCCACGTCCTACTAAAGCCTCCGCGATGGCAAGGAAGAGAGCAATGGGAATAAAAAGGGTTCCCAAAACAGCCAAACACATTATGTCATATACGCCTTGAAAAATATTTTTATACGTAGGCATTTCCTTTCGCTTTAATAGATTATAAGCGAAGTTATGTGTGCAACGAGAAAGATTCAGAAGGCTTTGCCACCACCCGAAAGGGTTGTACTCTGAGGAAAAGTGGGAAAGGCGTATTTGGGAAAATCCCGATTTATGAAGAATTTGGGTGATGGTTTCAGGTGTAAAGTGCCACCGGTGTCTTGGCACATCCAGATGAAACCATTTATCCTTGCATAAAAATGACTGCAAGCTCTTAAAATTTGGGATTGATAGAACCAGAAGACCAGAAGGCTTTAATACATTCCAGGCCTGATGCAAAGTCTTTGAAGGATCTTCAACATGTTCAAGGACGTGCCAGAGTGTTACAACCTCTAATGGTGCGAGCGTCTGATCCCACTTCTCTGAACCATATCGTAAAATTCCTGTATCAGTAGCTCCGGTTTGAGTTATCTGGTTGTATTGATCTGGATTTTCTATGCCAAGTACGTTCCAACCATATTTCGACATGAAGGTGAGAAAAGTTCCGTCTCCACATCCTATGTCAAGCAATGTGCCTTTGGGTACATGTTGGATGACCCATTTAGAGCGATTCCATTGGAAAAATCGGCTCAATAGACCAAACGGATGAATGTTCTTGGACTGCCACCAGCCATGGTATCGAGAACGATACCATGGGTTAAGGGAATAGTCGCTCAGCAACGGGCGGGTAGAAACAAGTTGACAGGACTTACAGCGTACAAGTTCAAAGACTGTTTGTGATATACGGTCAGCATCCCTTAAGGAAAAAACTTTCTCATAGTTAGTCCCGTGGCAGATTGGGCACCTCAATCCCTCATTAAGGTTGGAAATTTTAGACATATTGTATACTCAGGAAACGAAGAGAGTCTTGACACGCTTGCAAAAACTGAACCAGATCATGGTCATACCGAGGATAAATGCCTTGCTCTTGCTGCCGGTCACCGATGAGCGGCCCACACGTTTTTGATAATTTACCGGGATCTGAATGAACCGTATTTTTTTCTCAATGGCCAAAAGCATCATTTCCAACCCAAAATGTGAGCCCCCGACCTGAAAATGACCAGCCATTGCTTCCAAGCTTAACTTGTTTAATAGACGAAAAGTGCACCCAACGTCAGAAAGAGTAGTAGTGTTAAAAAAAACCTCAATAAGTTTGGCTACAAAGTAGTTGCCGAGACGCAAGAACCATCCCATATTAGCACCTTCCCAAATCATCGTATTAAGGGTTCGAGAACCGAATACGATAGAAAAATCTGTGCTGTAAGCTAAAAACTTGATAATATCTTCCGGCATAAAAGTCCCATCCGGCTCCGCAATCACGATAAGATCACCTTTAACTGCCTTGAAGCCTCTCTGTATGGCATATCCATATCCTTGCCCTGGTTCGTGTACGAGCCCTGCCCTAGTTTTCAATACCTCTTCGTCTGTTCCCTCCACGGCGTTGTTATTCACCACAATGACTTCGTCAACATAGCCAGTTTCAAAAAAAAGATGAATAGTTTTACCTATGGATTCCTTTTCATTATAGGTCGGTAGAATAACCGAAACACTTTTATTCTTCCACATAGCTTGATTCCCTACCTAGTGCCCCCCAAAGAAGCTTTTTTTTAATTTAATGTCAGCTCTCTAATAATCACTAAAAATTATAAGACAGGGTGTTTTAGTCGAGATAAACCATAGCCCCACTTAAGGTATAGTAGTTTAACATATTTTTCAAAAAATTCCCCTAATAGCTTTTGATCTTTGTTAGTAAAATTAGTTTTCACCCATCGGTCAAAAATATCATAATTAGTGAGCAGGTAGGTGATTCCCATCTCCTTGAGCCCACCCACTATCTCTTCAGGTTTATCTGACCTTTTCACAAGCTGGTGCAGCATACTCCTATTGTTTTTCATATCAAAAACATACTCTCTATCACAGTAGTATCCTCTGTTACCCAGAAAGATAAATAATATCCTGGCATCAGGGGGAAGATTCTCGTTTATATATCTCAGAGTCGGATATTCCAAACGGTATTTTTCTATGTACTCATCACGGGTCAACGTACCATCAAGATAATTAAAAGGATCAACATATTTATATTGATGTAAAATATAATATGCATTCAACCAGAGCGCGAAGGATAAGATAAAAAAAATAATGGCCAACCCCATGTTTCGTAAAGATCGAGAGTTGAATTTCCTTATCGCCTCAACCATTTTCACTAAACCAAATATGGATAGAATTACAAGTGGAGGAATAATTGGTGATATATACCGTATCCGTAGGTTACTTGTGAAAAAGGCGAATGTGAAGAACAAGATTCCAAAAGCGAGCATTATCTTTTTCTCGTTCCTGATAATTGCAGAATCTCTTCTTATTCTATAAAAGGCAAAAAATGGGAGGAAAAAAAGGAACGGGTTCAGTCTTCCATCAAAGTATTGGGGATTGCCATCCTGACCCTGGAAAAAGATCCTTACTGGCAGAAGTGCCATTTGCCACCATGTCTCATGATAGACTAAGCTTCTATAGGCAAAAAGACCGACTTCTTGTCTATTGATGGCATCTTGTGGATTAAACCAGTGGTCATAGAGGGGATATATAGGGTTGTTTGTCCATAAGTAGTTTTTTATCATCCAGGGAGAAAAAAAGATAAAAGCTATAAACAGAAAAAGTATCCCATATCCGGCAGCCTTCAAAAAGTTTGGATTTTTACCTTGCTGGTATCTTAAATATAGAAATGGAATAAAAAACATTAAGAGGAAAAGCGTAACCAAGCCATTATATTTTGTGCCTACTGCCAGACCACAGAAAAAGGCAGATAGTATTAAAAACTTTAAGGGAAAACCATCTTCAATCCATTTAAGTAATAGTATAAGAGAGGCAGTGGAAAAGAATATGAGTCCTAAATCAACGTAAACAGTAATGGAAAGCTTAACAATAATTGGAATTGAAAGAAAAAAGAGGACCCCTGTAAGTGCATAAACAATATTAATTCGTCTCTTTAAATAATTGAAAATAAGCCAGGCCGTGAGCAGGCCAAAAGTGAAATGGATAAATTTAGGAACTATGTCATTTCCAAAATAGAGCGGGATCAAATAGAGCAAATCCAAATTCATGGGAAAATATGAAAATGGCATGAAGGGGATCTCATATATACCCCCATGCTTGAGATAAAGCTTTGGGATAGCCAAATGGTGTGTAAGGGCGTCTTTGCTAACAGGGGGTACAGATGCTAAGGTAATGATAGAAAAGACTAATAATAATAGTAAACCACTCAGGGCAATAAACAAAAAGTAATCGATCTTTGTTTCCTTTGTTATTTTTTCTCGTGATTTCACAAAGTTACTGTTTTTCTTTTTTTAATATCAGTTTTAATACTGAGCCTCTTCCCTTAATTGAAGCAAGAAGACTAACAAAAAACACAGGGATTAGTAAAAATACCCCAATAAAAAATTGAATAATAACATGAATGGATCTTCTGTGTGTCAGATTTCCCTTGAGCGCCTCGTAAAATTCATTTTTAGGCCAACCCATAGCATTTAAGATGCTCTGAAGCAGTCCGTACGGCCCCTGTTCAAAACAAAGGGTGCTCATTCTGATAACCCTGAAGTGGTTTTTTGTTATGAGATATCTGATTGATTTCTCATTAAAGTGATACTTGTGCCAGGGAATATCTAAGTGAAACCAGAATTGTTTAAACCTCCGAGCTTCCACACTTGAAAAATTTGGAACTGCCACAATTATGGCCCCCTTTGGGGCGAGCAATTTATGTAATCGACTCATAATTAGCTGGGGATTATCCATATGTTCCAATGCATGCCATAAAAAAATAAGGTCAAACGCCCCTTCTGGCAGATTAACAGCATGTAAATCACCTTGCAGATAGACTATCTGGTCACTATCAAGGAATCTCTGAGCGGGATAAGAAGGATGTTCAATGCCCCAACATTGGCAGCCATACTCAAGAAAGGATTTCAAAAGACGCCCTTCCGCACAGCCTACATCCAAGATCTTCGGTGTTTGAGTCGAATCTGGAATCAAAGACAGATAATGATTTGCCCGCATACGCATTATGAGGTTTCGGATTTTTTGGATACGAGGGTTGAACTTATGCACATCTCTTCCGTAATAGGAACGAATATCATGGACACGAAGAACCTCGTCACTGGGGAAAGGAAACGTACGCGTCAACTCACATATCCTACATTGAACAAGGTAAAATTCTGAAAGAGGTGTTTCTGTAGAAAATAAGACTTTTGTCTTTGACCCATGACACAAAGGGCAGGGGCCAAAATCCTTATCACTCATCAGTCTACCCTTTATTGGAAGTAAGTCTATGGCCTTTAGGATCAAAAAGGGGATCTTTACGGAGTTTCAGTCGATGAAGTAGACATTTTAAAGTGGTGATAATTACCCCAACTCCGTATCTCGTAGCCTTCCTGAAACCGATTGAAGAGGCGCCGGTAAAATATCGGGTGGGACAGGATATCTCGCCAATCCTGTACCCAAAATGAATGATCTGAACCAGCATTTCATTATCAAAGACAAAGTCGTCAGAATTATTACCCAAGGGTAGATTCTCCAAGACCTCTCTGGAAAATGCTCGATAACCCGTATGAAATTCGGATAATTTGCTTCCAAGAATTACATTTTCAAAGGCAGTTAAAAACCGGTTGGCGATATATTTGTATATGGGCATTCCACCTTTAAGGGCTTTACCACCAATAATGCGGGAACCCAAAACAACATCATACACATCAAAGGCAATCATGCTGGCCATAGCCGTAATCAATTTTGGTGTATACTGATAATCGGGATGGAGCATAATTACAATATCCGCATTACGCCTTAATGCCTCTTGATAACAAGTCTTCTGGTTTCGCCCATAACCATAGTTCATGTCATGCAAAATGGTTTCAATCCCCAATCTTTTTGCCAAGGATGCAGTACTATCGGCACTCCCATCGTCCACCAGTAAAACATCGTCCACGATATTTAGAGGGATTTCCCGATATGTTTGTTCTAATGTACTTTCGGCATTGTAAGCCGGGAGAACAACAACAATTTTTTTTTCGTTTATCATAAATTTATATATATAGTAGAAATCTATCTCTGTAAAATAGATTCAAGCCTTCATCATGCCCACGACCCAAAGGGCAAAAAAAACGAATGTAAGCCCAATCCATATAAAGGCATGGTAATGAAAATATCTCCCCTCTCCTTTACGGCCCAGTATAAATATGATGAATCCAATCACCGAGCCAATCCATCCCAGAAAACCAATCTCCAAAATGATACTCCAAAAAATACTGGGGCTGACTATCTCTTTACTTTGAGGCATAGTTTTTTTCAATGACATGGAATCATCAGTGCCTTTCCTATCTTTCTCTTCCATCATCACAAGTGAGCTGATCTTCAAATCACACTTTTCAATCCATCTTTTCCCAGGCGTAATAAAACTACTTGCCGCATAGAATCCCCTCCTTATTGTTCTAAAGGCAATCAGAGCCAGTTTAATGTCTCCTTGCCGCTCGGCATGGTTTCCTATCTCCCAGAGACGGTCGGCTGATTTTCGAACATATGGATTAAAGGGTGTGTACCAGTGAATGGATCGATCAAAAAATGTGATTGCCTTAATATATTGCCGGCCCTTAAGATAGGTTTCTCCCTGATGATAGGTCTTCATGGAGCCATAAAAGGCCCGAAACCAGACCATGATGAACACCATAGCAACCAAACCAAGAACCATACATGTCTTCTTGATGTACTGGGATTTGAATAGATTTGTTATGACAGTGCTCATAAATCCAGAAATTATGACTTTTCTTTCAACTGAGTTTTGCCTATAATCTCAGGCAACTTTTTGCCTGAAAGCTTTATCTTGCTCCCAAGTATAAACGCAAGCATAGTAAAAAATGAAAGAAGGGAAATTAACATGGCCACTTTTCTTATTGTTGTATCACTAAAAAAGACCTCTATTTTGTGCGTCCCTTTTGGAACTTTAAGATGAATGAGGCCTTCATCGTCAGTGAATAGCAACAAAGGTTTACTGTCAATGCGCCCTTTCCAGCTTGGATAGTAAAATGAACCAACAACTATTTCAGTGCTTTCTTCAACAGAAGCAACAAATTCGTAGTCTTGCATCCGGGCTTTTAAATCCAGTATCTTTGCCTTTCCATGAGTTGGGAAAACTTTCCCTGCCTTCCTTTTATCAGGAAGTCTTTTGACAGATTTTGGCAGATATTCTCCAAAATCATATATTCTATCCATTTTATTTGTGTTAAATGCTGATATAGTTCCTCCATCCTTCCTAACCGACGAGGCAGTCATTAGATCTTCATTAAGAGTATAATATCCCTTAACACGACAATATTGTACCCCGCTTAGAATTATTATTATAACTACAATGGTTAGAAACATTTGTTGCATTGTCTTGGATTCCATTTTGAAATAGGCGAATAGGCCGCCGGCCAAAATTGAGGCAAATAGTGACAACAAACTCAAGAAGCGCCAGGGAAACTGAAGGTACTTCATAATGGGCAGATTTTCCCACATAAAAACAGAAGATGCGTTTGTAAAATAGACTGCTAACATTGCGAAAAAAAGAAAAAATAGCGACAATTGTCTTATATCTCTTCTCTCCGATGCCTGCAATTTCACAATATAACCAAGGGAAAAAAGGGTTAGCAAAATATGCGGAGCTCCGATCTGGAATGGCAGATCACGTCCCCCAATCCCTCCATTAAAGCTCCAAACAGGCGAAAGTAGGCTGAATGCTTCTACGAAATTATTATGAAAATCAAGAGCAGCATCGGAATAGATCAGATGGATATTAACCAAGTTTTTTTCCCAAAGAGCTGGCAACCAAAAAATGGCACTCAAGCCAAATGCCCAAATAATGGCGACAAGTCCTCTGCCTAGATCAGGCAAAGACTTGTTTTGGAGTGAAATAAATGGCACAAAACATACTAAAAAGCCTGAAAATATCAAGGCAGTACAATTATGGGTAAAAATAAGCATGGCATAGGACAATGCAGAACCCAACAGATATAATAGCCTTTTTTGCATTATTAATTGATAAAAAAAATACAAGATCAAAGGAAGAATAGCCATGGCAAATGCTTCAGCAAAATCACCCCTGATGTAAAGATTTACCATGCGGTATGGTACATAGATATATGCCACAGCAGATACCAAGGCCCCATAGTTACCCCAGAAAGACTTTGCCAAGAGGAACATTCCTACCCCTGACAGAACAACACCAAGGATGATCATAAATTTTAAAGACGTCACCAGGCTGAATCCCATCAGGTGAAAAACCTCTGAAACATAGTAAATTAGAGGTGAGTAGAAGACAAAATATGGATTACCAAATCCACCGGCAAGGTCACCGAACCATCGAGGGTACAAATATCCCTCTCGAATACCTCGGTCTAATTCGATAACCCTCAAGATCTGATCGATACTTTCGCCCACCATTATCCAATGGGAAGTAAATAACGGGCCAATAAAAAAAAGTGACAAAAGAATGATCATGCCCGCGTATTGAAAAAAAGGGGCATAAGTAGAGCGGCTTTGTTTTTGTATCAATCTCTTCATCTTTTTCGGATCTAAAAAATGAAAACAGCAAAGTATAGATACTTATTGATTTCTATTCCACGAAATATTTAGGACGTATTTTTTTCTCTGTTGCCATATGATAAACACGAAAGAACCTGCCAGAGTCAACAATGATACTATTGCTCCAATACGAAAGGGCCAGGAGATAAAATATAAATGCACCTCATGCTCTCCCTTCTCCAGAGGAATGACGCGGAAGAGGTAGTTGCCACAAAGTATAGCCACCTTTTTTCCATCCACAGTCGCCTGCCATCCGGGATAGAATATTTCACTTAAAACAAGATAACCTGGTTGATTGGATGAAGTCTTGATACGTATGCTTTCATCATCATAATCCAGTACTGAACAAGATCCCTTGAATGTTTCAATCTTGCTTTGAGAGAAAAGTTTTGGTCCATATTCGGGCCCAAATACCACAATCTCTCGAGGATCAAATTCGCCACTCTTCATGAAGGGAAGAACTTTGTCAAAAGGTTTGGTAACAGCATTATTGACAACATTCGCATATGGAATCTCATTATCAATGCTCATAACCCGATCATTTAAGATTATCTGGTCTACATTAAGCATTTTTATCAGTGTCACCCCCGGATCCCTGATAAATGCAAGATTGACCATATGGTCATCTTGGGGAAGATTCTGGCTCGCCTGGATATAGTGTACATATCTCTTTAAAATAAGCGGATCATAACCCAAAATAGACGCAAATCGGTATTTCAATCCATCATTGGTTGTGAAAAGGTCACTTATCGTTACAACCCTGCCTTGGGTTGGGTTCCTGTTTAATTGCGCAATGATATTCTGCTTTATGGGTGATGTTCTAAATTCGTGGGGCTTGATAAACTGCCCGCTGAACAGAAATAAATCCATTATCACGATTGCTAAAACCAGTATATTAAAAGGCCATAGATTAAGTCTCCGGCTTTTTCGAATCAGAATTAGCAATGCAGACCCGAAAAATAATAACACACCCTTATCAATGGAAAAACAAACCCTGCCATAAAGCCTTTCCATGTTAGTAAGTTGTATTGGACTTTCCGAAAAATTTTTAAAGAGATGAAAAAAGAACTGATAAGGGAAAAAGGAAAGACATACCACCAAGAGTAATAAAATTATGCCTATGAATGCGAAAAAGGGCACAAGGCCTCTATGTAATTGCCATCCATCCTCCTGCATCCGATGCATTCCCATTCCAGATACAACAGCAATTCCGAAGATATATAAAAAGATTATCTGGGCGGGTATGCGAAATCTGTTAAAGCCTGGAAGCTTATATATAATAGGATATAGAGGGTTATGCTTCCCCAGTGCAAGAAAAAGGGAGAGAACGATCAATATTATAAAAAAAATCCTTAAACGGCGGATCGAAGGCGATTCTATTTTGGTAAAGACAAGAAATAAAGGTAATATGCCAACATAGCCGCAAGTTTCCCAAAAATGCCATCCTCCAGGGCTTCGCCAATAGGTTTGATCAACCACATTGCCAAAAATATTCGGGATGAGAAACGATAGGAGCTCCTTTGGATGCAGGGAATCATAGGTAGCAAAGCTATAGCTCAGGCCTCCAGCCCGGGTCGAAAGTCTGGTGAATTCCATTGTAGGTAGAATCTGAACAGCAGCAAGGGCAAAACCTGTGCATAATATTAGGACAAGTCCCAGTCCTAATCTTAAGGCATTTTTCGAAGAACGGCTCTTAAAAAGAATAACCACATGGAATAAGCCAAAGGCTAAAATGCCTAAAATAGTATAAAAGGCAATCTGCGGAAATCCTCCCAAAATTTGAACGCCAATAACAATACCTGCAAGTGTAGCGTATCTAAAGTGAAGGGTGTTAATGAACATGTGCAAGCAAAAGAATATCAGGGGTATCCAGACATAATTTTGGACAAATGTCAGGTGTCCAGCATAAACGTGTGCCATAAAAAAGCCATTAAAGGTGAAAATAAAGGAGGCTAAGAAAGCGCCGGCCTTATTAATAGAAAGGGAGCGGATAAAAACATACATAAATATAGAAGCGAGGATGCAGTGAAATATTATGGTATAACTGTATGCATCTTCTATGGGCATTAAATAAAAAAGGAAACTAAAGGGATAAAACATGGATGCTTGAATGTTAGCAATAAAAGGAGTACCAGAGAATTGATAAGGATTCCAGAAGGGAAGAGTGCCGTGGGTTAAGATGTATTCACTAATAAACTTTTTCACAGGATAAAAAAAGTATATAAAGTCGGGCCCAAAGAGACTCTTTCCGGAACATGGTATCTTGATAAAAAATATCAGGACGGTTAGGATAAGTAGTACAATTGGGAGAAACTCCCATGATTTTTGCCTGAGTTTTGTCATATTGCCCCAGTTTCAGCCTGATCGTTGTCAAGCTTTTTGAGTATTAACAAAAGAGATACACCAAATGGAAAGTTAAAAAATCTGAGACAATAGATCTCTGCTTTAAACAAAAGATTCAGGGCTTTATTAAACCATTTAGGAAGGGTTATGAAAAAATCGGATTGAGGATGCTCTCTGTTCGAAAAAAATGATTTGAATTTCCTTACTGCCAATATGGGAATGGAAAGAATGGTGTTGTAGTAGCTAGCCTTTATTACTCTAAGGTTCAGTGCCCTGACATTCTTGAGCATCTGCTTACGAGTATATCTTCGCTTATGATGTAAGGCTACATCATGGGGGCTCCACAAAATATCAAAGGCAGGTACTGTCATAAAAATGTATCCGCCTGGTTTGCATACCCTAACCATCTCCTTTAATAGATTTAAATCGTTATCAATGTGTTCGAGTACGTCAAGGCATGTTATTGCTGAAAAAGTATCATTCTTGAATGGAATGGATTGATTGGCATCGGAGCAGGCGATAAGTTTCAAATCCCTTTTCCTTAGAAATTTTATGGCTTCGGACGAGAATTCCATGCCGTAGGCAGTTCCAGATTTTTCTAAGAGCTTTAGGATAATACCGGTTCCGCATCCGATGTCCAATATCTTGTCACCCTCTAAGCCGTTAGAAAGAAACTTCTTTAAAATATTCTTAACAAGAAATTGTTTACCGGCAAACCACCAATAGGATTGTTCAAGGCGGTACATAACTCTATATTCATCGTTTTCCATAACATCATAAATTATAATGATTTATAAACGGGTAATCTCCAATTCTTAGATAAAATATTTCTTGTGACTACATAATAGATCTATCTCAGGCAAATGTCAGGATTTCCCGTGAGTATGAAAAAAGATAGATATGGCTTACTTTAAGTGAGTTACTCATCGATATCTTATTTCAGGCCTTTTTTTTTCATAAAACTCTCGAGCTTAGGTTGATCTACCTTAATAGCCAAAGACTTTTGAAAAACAAGAAGGGCTTCTTCCTTTTTCCCGGCCTCATAAAAGCTAAATGCAAGATTATTATAATAACCGAATCTCTCGGGTCTGAGTTTGACTGCCCTGCGAAAAGAGGTTATAGCTCTACTGTAATCTCCAATCTTGTGGTAGTAGTACCCCCAACTGTTGTGGACTCCGCCTAGGTCCTCATTGTAGATTAAAGACTTTTCCAGTTCTTGGCGGGCCTCTTTAAAAAAGCCTCTATCTGTAAGAAAAATGGCTATATTGGTATGGATTGCGGTGTCATCATATCCTATACGGGATGCTATTTTTAAATTTTTTAAGCCCAGAGAGGGATGCCCCAGTGAGAAGAGATATTTGCCACGATTGAAAAAGAAATAGACGCACACTTCCCGATTCATATAATCCCTTTCAAAATCATCGGAAAAACTTTCTGTTGAATAATAGTACCATATCCTATTTACCATTTCGTTGTCCAAAACAGATCTATCCCTTACCACCCGCCTGAGAATACCATAAGGAATAAGGCGATATTGATTAGGAATTGATATGGAATAAGGGTTAAAAACAGCAAAATACACACCATGAGGCACCTCTTCTTTGATAATCCTTTTCTCAACCGCGGATTTGAATTCCTCCCATGTCCCATAAAAATGGAACGTATCGTCATCCAACGGCCATTTGAAAAAAAGATTGTGCCGGTCGAAGATGGTTACATCTTCCCGCATCCGTTCTACTACCCGTACATAAATAGCGGGAAAGATGTTATTGTCTCCGTCCAAGAACAATGTGCTGCCATGGTCAAGTGTTCTGAAGATGTTGACAGCGTGTTCGTAAGCGGTATAGTTCCGGTTCTGATCGCAAAGGCTAAAATTGAAAAAAAGGAATGCAGCAGGTATCATTAAACAGGCTGTTTTAATCAATCTTTTGGTACTGGCCCCAATTGCTGAATACCTCTTACTCACTCGTATCACATGGCTTATTCCGATTCCTGAAAGGATAGCCAGAACAATGCACGTAGGAAGGTTAAACGCCGTGATTTCAAGGGATATGATGTTAAGAAATATGGTGTAGACAAAATCAAAAACAATAACCATCACAAAAAATATCCGCCATCGGACGGATGGAAATTTGAGCCAGCCCCACATAGCCAACAACAAGGTCACGCCAAATTGAGACCACACAAACCAGAGCGTCTCTTTTGCGCGGGACAGGTATTCCAACGGCGTTTTGGTCAAGACATAGCCATGCCGATGGGACCTGCCGGTCACATGCGCCAGAAAACGTTCTAAATTATCTGGGTCCCCCCAGTGAATAGCTGCTCCGGCCCCTGTGCGAACAGGCAAATACAGGTAGATAAAGAGGGCAAGAATAAAAAAAACAGATAGGATTAGAAAATTCCGAACATTTAAAAAGGATTTTCTGTCAATGGATAGAATAATGAATAGAACAGCCGGGGCCAGCATCACCGTCTGCAAATGGTTGCCGAAACTGATGGCCGCAATAAATACGAAGAGTATCAGACGGGAAAATTCTCTACTTTCATCCCACCACCATAGTAACCTAATCAGCAAGGCCACAAAAAAGACATGTAAAGGGTAAACCTCTGTAGATAAAGTCTGGGACCAGAAAATCGGAGTAAACGCCAGGGATAGGGCCCCGACAAAAGAGGACAAGATTGAAGAAGTGATCTTAAGGATAATGGAGTAGACAAGCCATATGGCGAGAACGGAAAAGAAGGCTGACATCAGGTTCATCCTGAACCCAACATTGCCTAAAGGAATCATGCAAAAGATCTTTCCGACAAGAGAGTAAAGAGGATAGCCGCTTCCATGCGGGATTCCAAGTGAGAATGCCGCTACTGTAAGCTCTCCGCTATCCCCTAAGTAGACAACTGGACATATGGTGCTTAGATAAATACCAAATAATGGTATTACGAGGAATAATGGTATATACTGTTTTATGGCGGAGGAGCTCATTTCTTGAATGTATTCTCACACCAAACATCAGGAATCGAATGATTTCTGTGATACAGAAAAGTCTGAAGTATCTTCATGTCTTGCTTCAGGCATACCGATACCATATCGGCTTTTAACGATATAAAGGGGTCGCTGTTTTACCTCGTCATAGATGCGAGCAAGATATTCTCCCAGCAATCCAATTGCAATAAGCTGGCCACCACCTAAAAACAGCACCAAAGTAACCAGGGTTGTAAAGCCTGTTTGGGCGATCTCGATACCCGCAAGCCTTCTTATCACAAAAAAGGACGCAAGGACAAAGCCAACTGCGCTGATGCAGATTCCAACAACAGTCATTATTCGAAGAGGCTTATAGGAAAAACTGAAAATGGCATCCAGTGCATAACGAATAAGTCGTTTAAAAGACTGCTTTGGTTCGCCACTGGCGCGGTCCTGACGATCGTAATATACCACGCCCTGCTTAAACCCCACCCAACTACGCAGTCCAGGGAAAAATCGGTTTTTTTCGGTAAGTCTGTTCAGTTCTTTCACGGCCTGTCTGTCAACAAGACCAAAAATGCCAGTTTGGGGTAGAATAGGGAAATCACTTATCCAGGTAAAAAATTTGTGAAAAATCTCGAAACCAAGTCGGCGGATGCCACGTTCTTTTCGACTCCGTCGCTTAGCCTGAACGATTTGAGCGCCCTCTCTCCAACAGGCCAATAAATCAGGGATAAGTTCAGGGGGATCCTGGAGATCCCCGTCCATAAAAACGACAACATCGCCATCAGCATGCGCAAGGCCAGCAGCTATTGCAGCTTGGTGACCAAAATTGCGTGAAAGGTCAATGATCACAAACCTCGAATCTTTCTGGGATTGTTCCGTCATGGTCCTCATAGAATTGTCATAGCTCCCGTCGTTGACATAAATGACCTGCCATGTAATGCCATTTAATCGATCACAAATATCTCGTAATCTACGATACAATTCTCGCAAATTTTCTTGCTCATTGTAGATGGGAATCACGATATTGAGCTTCAACCCGGGAACCTCTCTCAAAGTTTGCTAAAGAATTTTGAGAATGCTATATATTTACTTCCAAAGAAATTAAAAATGGTAGCTGCGAAAATTCCAAAAAAGCTGGATAAAATATACCAAGGGCTTTCACCCATTTCAGCATATTCAATTAATAAATGCATTACAACAATGCGTATACCTAATCCTATAAGACAAATAGTTACAAAAGAAAAGTAACTATAAGATATTTTTGTAGCTCTTCCAAAATCAAACGTCCAAACACGATCGAAGATATAGTTCCAGCTAACAGCAGTGGAAAAGGCAAAGATGGCAGCAAACCGAGGGTCAAAGGAGAAAACTTCTACAAGGCCGACCAGGACAGCGGTATCCACAAAAAGACCTGAAATTCCTACCAGGCAAAACTTAAGAAATTGAAATATGGTAGGAAATTTATAGCAGTAAAGCCTCCACAGATGCTGTATGTAATCTATCTGTGCCTTAATACCAAGTTTGCTCTTGCCTTCTTCTCGATCGGTAAAAATAATAGGTATTTCTAAAATCCGAGGGTTTGCCTTTACAATGACCTCAAGTACAATCTTCCAGCCTAATGGATCAAGCTTTATGCCATCAATGGCACTTTTTCTTATTGCCATAAAACCAGTTGTAGGGTCGGAAATGGCGGTTACACCTTTTGCCAGAAGTCCGGCCCCTTTACTTATAATCTTTCTCAGTAAAGACAAGCTTTCCCAACCTCCTCCAGTTATATATCTGCTGCCTACAGTTGCATCGCATTTATCCTCAAGGATCGGCTTTATCATGGCTGGAAGTTTTTCTACTGGATGGCTTAAATCCGCATCCATCACTACACATATATCCCCTTTTGCTAATTCAAAGCCTTTAATCACTGCTTTTGATAATCCTCTTTCATTTTTACGAACATGGACTCTAACAGGATGCCTTTCAGCCAATCCTAAGGCCATATGTGCTGTACCATCAGGTGAATTATCATCTACAACAATTATCTCACCCTTAATATCTTCATCATAAAGTACCTTGGAAAGCTTAGGTATGATAACCTTGATATTCTCGGCTTCATTAAATGTAGGTAAAATTATGGAAATCATGTCTGGTTTCTGAGTTTATACTATTTATTGTGTTAATATAGCGTTGATGGAGTTAGCGGTACTTTCAGAAATTGATCCAGACTCTGACGGATCAACCTGGCGATCGAAACATTTTCTCTTCTGGATAATTCCTTTAAGGCCTTTGCTTGAGCTTCTGTTAACTGGATCTGCGTTCTGATCATAGTTAAGACCTCCTTAATCAATTAAAATGATTAATGATTACATCTTTGTTGTTATAATAACAATATTAACAAAAGAATCTTAATGCGTTTTTCTCCCAAATAAAGATGAAGTATGATTCATATATGAAAATCCCTATATTCTTCCATTATACTTCGGCATCTTGTTAACAATTATTTTGTTGGTCGATTTGATTCTGAAGCCCTATAGGCCTTATCCAACAAATCATTTATCCTATGTTTTTCTCTTTTTTCAAAAGGTATCTTTTCAAGAACGGAGATAGCCTGGGCATGATACCCCATTCGATGATATGTAACTGCCAGGTTTCTTCTTAGCTGAATGGAACTCGGATCAATACCCAAACCCTTTTTTAGCACAGAAACTGAATTTTCATAATCACCCAGGGACCCATAGGCTGCACCGAGATTGCCCCAAAACTGTGGTTCGTTTGGATGAAAGGCAATCGCCTTCAAAAAATTCTTTAATGCCTTATCTTGTTCTTTTAATTTAAAATAGGCCATTCCCATGTTATTGAACCATTCACCACGCTCACAATGGGTCATGAATAATGCCTTTGCCTTATTAAGATACAATAGAGCATCATCCGGTCTGCCAGTATCAATTAAGAGGGCTGAGTAATTGATGTAATTTTTCGCCTTATTGGGGTAATTTTTGATTGCTATCTGAAAATATCTTTCTGCTTCCCGATATTTTTTATTATCTAAAAGCCTTTCAGCCAGTCCACCTGCATATAGATAATTATTAAAATTGCGCACCTCTTGATTATAGAAGGTAGCTTCATCATGCCAGAGGTTCTTGTTTAGAAAGTAAGAATAAGTTCCAAAATAGAAGACGGTTATGCATAGTAACGAGGTTGTTAGCATCCGTCGGCGGACGATAGCTTTTTGAATAATCCAGGCCGCACCTATTGAAATGAAGGTAATTGGAAGATAGAGCCAGCGCATTGCAACAAGAGAAATCGAGGCTGTTGGAATGATATTGAGTACGGGGAAAACAACGGCCAGAAAAGAAAGCCCAGAAAACAACAAAAGTTTATTGTTTCTTCCTATCCATAAAGCAGCTCCCGTCAAAAAAACCAACGCATTAGAAAGTATTGCATGACAGTCAAAAAAAGTAGATGGATAAGATAAACCGAAACTATGAAGGCCATAAGGAAAAAAGATAAGCTTAAGGTTCCACACTATTAGATAAGGGGTAAAATAGACTCTATAGGATAGGTGCCCCATCTCTGATGGTGTAAGCAATGAACCGGTTACACTTTTTCTCAGGATAAAATAGAAGATTAATATCAATATAAATGGAAGATAGCTCGTTAACTCCTTTGAAATATTTCTTCTTTCCTTAGATAGAAATCTTTGGTACAGAAAAAAAACAGGCAAAACCATAAGACCAAATTCCTTTGAAAAAATAGCACCGAAAAAGGAAAGTATAGAAAAGATTATCGCCGAATATTTTTTCCTTCCCCAGCCAATAACATAAAAATAAAACGAGGAAAGAACGAAAACCGTAACCAGTATATTGTTTCTGGAAATAATGAAGGAGACGGATTCAGTATTTACAGGATGGAGAGCAAAGATGATTGTAGCCCAAAAGGCGGCCTGCCGATCATTCACTAACAAAATAAGAATTTGGAATAGCAGAAAACAGCTTACAAGATGAAGAATAAGGTTTGTTGCTCTAAAGCCAGGGGCTCGCATTCCCCAAAGCTTATAATCAATCCAGTAAGATAAGTTCATCAACGGCCTATAATAACCAGTATGATAACTGCCTGCATATCTTTTATCAGTTATGCCATCTTCCTGAGTAAAACAAGAAGTAATAGAGTGTAATTCCTTTATGCATGGATTGTTTTTTACTAAAGAATTATCATCTAAGATAAACTCGCCTGTAAAAGTTGGAAAATAGGCAAGCGTAACAAGTAGAGTGATAATGAAATAGAAACGCCTGCTCCACAGTATATTGATGGAAGAGTTACAGGAGTCTTTAATCTTGACTTTGAAATTCATTTATCATCCAGTCGGAAAAATGTATTTGCAATTATCACGATCTTTATCATCACCTTTACTGTCTATTCAAATACTTTATGTATCATAGCTTATATGGAAAAGACCTTCTAATAGCTAAAATTTCTAAGAAACTCGATCCTCATGGGAAAGATAGAAAGCTGGCCTTTTAAATTCTCTAATAAAAAGGTTATCCTTGACCAGAGGCCTGTCGTCCAGTATAAACTCACCTGAAAAGGTAGGTAGATAGGAGACTGTTATTACCAAACAGAGGAAGAGAAACACAGGTATTCTATTCTTATATTGCATGCTTATTTGAAACAAATTTAAATTATCCTTTTACTAAATAAGAAAAAGTTGTGGGAATTCTGAATTTACAACCAGAAACGAATCTTTCGAGTTGTCGCAAGTATGTTTTTGCCTTTATTGTTTTATTTATCACAATTCTCACAATATATTCCAATACATTTCATGCCTCATGGCACTTTGATGATGAAGGCAACATTCTTAAGAACAGGCCCTTGCACCTGAGTGAACCAAGCTGGCACAATATCAAGAAAACATTTTTTGCCAGTATTGATGGTAGTGGAAGATTATATCGGCCAGTAGCATGTCTTAGTTTTGCCATCAACTACTATTTTGGCAAACTCAATGTATTTGGTTACCATTTAGTCAACATTTCCATTCACTTTCTCGCCTCTCTATTCCTATTCCTCTTCATCTACCATACCCTTAGACTTCCTTTATTAGAAGCAAAATACGGGCCAAAGGCCTACCTTATAGCCTCTCTGGCCACTGTTCTATGGGCAATGAATCCCATACAGACCCAGGCAGTGACTTACATTGTCCAGAGGATGACGAGTATGGCCGGTATGTTTTATATAATATCCATGTATTTCTACCTGAGAGCAAGGATTGCAAGAAAACCCCGATTAAAAATCATCTTCTTTGGCCTCTGTTTGGCTACAGGGATGCTGGCCATGGGATGTAAAGAAAATGCCTTTATGCTTCCTGTAAGTATCTATCTTTTTGACCTCTTTCTCATTCAGGGTGTGAGAAAAGAGACCTTGAAAAAAAACATTAAGGCCGCATCTATAATTATCCTCCTGGTCGTATACATGGGAATAACTTACTATTCTTTCTCCCATAAAGGCATATCCATACTAAGCCTATACGAAGAGCGGGCTTTTAGCCTGAAAGAAAGATTATTTTCAGAACCAAGGATTATACTCTTTTATCTGACCCTTATTTTTTACTCCGTTCCGACAAGGCTGTGTGTATGTCATGATATAGCGATTTCAAAAAGCCTATTTGATCCACCTACAACCCTGTTTGCCATTCTATTTATAGTCTTTATATTGCTTACAGCTTTATATATATTAAAGAGACGTCCCTTTATCGGCTTTAGCATAGTATTCTTCTTTTTAAATCACCTGATAGAATCCTCTTTTATTCCCCTTGAATTAGTATTTGAGCACAGGAACTACGTCCCTTCCATGTTTCTCTTTGTTCCTGTGGCCATCTTATTTATAGCTGCGATCAGTTATTACCATTTCAAAAAACCAACCCAAATAGTAATTATAACCTTCGTTATCTGCGTCATTGTTGGCCAGGGTCATTCTACTTTTATAGCTAATGCCCTTTGGAAAACTGAAGAAAGTCTTTGGATGGCGGCAACAGAAAAGGCTCCCGGCCTCTGGCGCCCCTGGCACAATCTCGGAAGATCCTATAGTATGAGAGATAAGCACGACGAGGCATTGGCTAATTATTTTACGGCATTGTCAAAAAAGATCACTGGTAGCCCTAATGACAGACACTTGACCTTCTACAATATTGGTGTGGAATACCATAAAATGGGAGAAAAAGATGAGGCCTTCTCGAATTATCTCAAGGCCGAAAAGATATATCCTTTTTTATCAAATCTTCACGATAACAAGGGCATAATATTAGCGGAAAGGGGACGTGTTGAAGAAGCTATGAACGAATTCAATGAGGCTATTCGATACAACAAGAATCTGCACGAGGCCTATAGTAACCTTGGGTTTTTGCTGCTAAAAATAGGGAGAATTGAAGAGGCGATCCAGCAATTGGAGATGGCACTTACGTTAAAGCCTGACGACACCTCCACTTTATTAAGACTGGGATATGCCTATAGAAAAAAAGGGTTGTATGGTAAGGCCTTCATCCTCTATAAACGATTTCAAGAGTTAAACCCTCAAGACCCAATGGTTTTCCTTTATCTTTCCGAAATATATTCAATCAAAGGCATGAATGTTGAAGCAGACAAGGCAATGGAGGAGTTTATCAAGATAGCAAAAGATGTGGATCTTGATTCTTTAGTCGAAGAAATAACAGAAAAAGGGGAGAGATTCGACAAGATACAGATTGATAAGAAGATCCTCCTGAGGCTTCTGTCTAAGGCATATCTCAAGAAAGCATCTCTTATCTCTTCGATAAGGGTATACCTGGACAAGGAAGTTAATAGTGCAGGTGAAAAGGGGCATTGAAACTCAGTGAAAAATGACTCCGGGTAAGAACAAAATTGCTTGCTTTTACAGAAACCAAAATAAAAGAGGGTTTCACTATAGACGAAAAAGGGATCGGGGGCTAAGAAACATAACCCCCAATCCCTTCACAACAACTACGTATTAATGAGTGATCGATCCACCAGGGCCTGACAAGGTGTAAGTCGCATTACCTGAACCATGGTAAGCGGTCATATTATAAGCAGATGTAGTCCCCGATACTATAGCAAATGTAACATTCCTGGAAAGAAAAAGACCATATGTGGGACCTATAAGAGTAGATGTAGTAGCGGTATAAGTCTGCTCATCCACATAATAGGCCTCCTGGGCCGTAGCGGCATTTCTTAGGTCAGCAGCAGCCGCCGCATTGTAAGATCTGGTCCTGTATGCGCTGAACTGTGGTATAGCGATAGCTGCCAAAATACCGATGATGGCAATAACAATCATCAACTCAATCAGTGTAAAACCTTTCTCATTCTTTTTGGTAAATTTTGTTAACATTTTAACCTCCTATAATTTTAGCTAAATACTGATCATGATTAATAATTAGAATTACTTGCTGCTAAATTTCTATTTCCCCACCTCCTTTTACATACTTAACATTATAAGTTGATTATAAATATATACAAATATCATGCCATAAGATAAATTTACCATTCTCAATAATATTAATATATATATTTACAGACAGTTACAACTTATTTTTATTATCTCTAAATTAGGCGCATCATTAAGTTATGGGTAAATGATTAACCATTTTTGACATTTTTTGTCAGATTGCTGACAATTTTTGTCAACTATTCGATTTTTTCCTTCCCCTTTTCCCGCTCAATAACCAACAGGAGAAATTTATTGATAATATCAACGGCCTCCTTATAGGCTCTTATGGCCTGCCATCTATAGTTGAGGTAACGATGGGCCAAACGGTTTCTTTGAATTGATAGCCCCGCAAAAACTTTCCTATCCTTATCAGAAAAAGAGAAGAGTTCGGCTGCCTTCATCAAAATATCCTGGTAACTATCCCCTTTGATCCCTTCTTCAACAAGGATCGTCCCACTTATCTCAATTAGGGCAGTCAATATATTTTCTACCGTGCGATCCATTAATTTTTGAAGCTTGCTATCCTGCTGATAATCTTTCCAGGTTCTATCCTTATAATCATTATCAAATTCCGCCATCTCCCTGGTAATGAAGTCAATGGATTCGGCTATTCTTCCTCGGGCATATCTGAAATTAGCCATTCAAATTCCTTTTTAATCGATTTTCGGATATTGCCAATTGCCACTCGATCCCAAAAAGACTGAAATCTTCCATTTGATACAAGGATTCCAGATAAAAATCTATGTAACTATCGAAATCCCTGATGAAAACCGGTATACCCAAAACTATTGCATTATATTGAAGCATTGGCTTTTTGAAGTCTCGATCGAGGACTAACAAGTTGACATCTTTGCCAAGAATACCTGAAAGCGAGAGAGAAATATCTGCAACCCTATCAAATATCGCATCCTCATTTCTCTGATCTGGCAAAAAAAGGATAGCAATATCTACATCAGAGTCACCTCTAGGATATCCTCCTGCCCGGGAACCATACAAAAAGGCCATATCGATCTGGTAAGAATCCGCCCTAATCTGAAAAAAATCTTTCAATAGGCTTACTATTTCACTTTTTCTGTTACTCATAGACCTAATTTTTCCATCCTATACCTCAGTGATCTAAAACTTATTCCAAGGATATCTGCTGCCCTTTGTTTTGACCCGTGAGACATTTCCATGGCCTTGAGGATATAATCCTTTTCAATCTCAGCCATAACTTTGCTGAGATTAATCCCTTCTGGACCCATGTCAGTGCGGCGTCTATCTTCCTTTATTCGAACTTTTTTTAAGTTAGAAAGTGTCAGGCTCTGGGGCAAAACAATATTCGAGGTCTCCAGTGCAACACTCCTCTCAATTATATTCTCCAATTCTCTTACATTCCCAGGAAAAGGGTATTGACCCAGTATATCCATTGCATAGGCAGATACCTTTTTTATATCCTTTCCCAATTCTTTAGAGTATTTCTCTAAAAAATGGTGGGCTAAAAGAGGCAAATCACCTTTTCTATCTTTTAAAGGGGATATTGAAATCTCAATAACATTCAGTCTAAAGAAAAGATCCTCCCTAAACCCTCCAGCCATTACCTCCTGTTCAAGACTTTTATTCGTAGCAGATATAAATCTTACATCTACCTTTCTCTCCTCAGTTTCTCCAATCCTGGTAAAGGCCCTTTCTTGAATAACCCTCAGGAGTTTAACCTGAATAGCTGGAGTTAACTCACCTATCTCGTCAAAAAATACTGTCCCCCCATTCGCTGCTTCAAAGAGACCAGCCTTATCTGTGCTTGCCCCGGTAAATGCTCCCTTCTTATAACCAAACAGTTCACTTTCAATTAATGTCTCAGGAATCCCAGCACAGTTAATAACCATAAAGGGCTTATTTTTCCTCCGGCTCTGTCCATGAATAGCCTTTGCTACAAGCTCCTTGCCTGTACCGGACTCCCCAGAAATAAGTATGTTTGTCTTTGTGGTGGCAACCCTACTGATCAGGTCATAAGTACTTTTCATTTGATGGCTTTCACCAATTAAACAACCAAAATGGTACCCTTTTTTTAAATTCTCCTCATTCTCCACCCTTGAAACAATCTTTTTATGAAGGGCATCTCGAACAATCTTTTTAAATTCATCAACCTCAAAGGGTTTTGGGATATAATCGTAAGCCCCATCCTTCATAGCCTCAACAGCTGTCTCTGCTGTGGCAAATGCCGATATAATTATTACCGGGGTTTCTGAATTAACCTCTTTTGCCTTTCTCAGCACCCCTAAACCATCTACGACGTCCATACGAATATCAGTGATGATCAAATCAAATGTGTCTCTACCAAGAATACTACATGCCTCCTCACCATTAGATGCACAACGTACAGTGTAGCCTTCCTTGGCCAATAAAATCTCAAGGAATTCTCTCATGCTTAATTCATCATCAACTACCAAGATTGAGTTCATTGTCGCTTTGTCATTGGTCATTTTTTATTTGTCATATTTTATTGTTAGCTATCAGGGTTGAGTTCAGTAGAGTCCCACACAATCCTTCCTCCAACCATAGTAAGCATGGCCTTACCTTTCATCTTCCGGCCAATAAAAGGTGAATTATGGCTTTTTGATTGAAAGCTGTCTTTCTTTATCACATATTCATTGTTTGGATCTATTATTGTTAAATCTGCCTCTTTTCCCTCTTCAAGGGTGCCACCTTTTATGCTAAGAATAGAGGCAGGATTATAGGAAAGCTTTGCTATGGCTGAAGTGAGATCCATCACCCCTTCCCTTACTAAGGCTAAGGTAAGGGGTAAAGCCGTCTCCAGGCCTATTATTCCAAATGCTGCCTTATCAAACTCTATATCTTTCTCAATAGGGCTGTGGGGGGCATGATCGGTTGCAATAACATCTATTACGCCATCAGAAAGTCCCCTTTTTATGGCCTCTACATCCTTGGGTTCCCTCAATGGGGGATACATCTTGGCATTTGTGTCAAAGCCAATGACAGCTGTATGATCAAGGCTGAAATAATGTGGAGCTGTCTCGGCTGTCACAGGAATACCTCCCTCTTTGGCCCGTTTAATAAATTCAACCGATCCCTCGGTGCTGACATGGGCAATATGAACAGGATATCCGGTTAACTTTGCTAACAGTATTTCCCTTACAACCATTATCTCCTCTGAGGCAGCAGGAATCCCTTGTAAGCCAAGTTTGGTAGAAATAGCACCCTCATGCATAACACCCTTATTTGATAGATCCAGATCCTGGCAATGTGAAATAACCGGCAGATTAAAAAACCGTGCGTATTCAATTGCCCTCCTCATGAGTTCACTACTGGTAACTGGCCTCCCATCATCGGATACTGCCACAGCACCTGCCTGTTTAAGGTCACCAAATTCGGTTAATGACTCGCTTTTCTGGCCCATGCTTATAGCCGCAATTGGATAAACCCTTATCAAGTTAGCCTTTCGCGCCCTTTCTAATACAAATTCTGTAACAGATCTTGAATCATTTATAGGGCTTGTATTAGGCATACATGCCACAGCAGTAAATCCCCCTGCAGCAGCAGCCTGACTTCCGGTAGCAATTGTCTCTTTGTACTCCTCCCCTGGCTCCCTGAAGTGAACATGCATATCAATGAGGCCAGGAGTAACAATCATCCCAGATGCATCTATCATCTTTACATCAATGTCATTAGTAAGATTAAGGTTCCCAGGAGGAAGGAGTCTCTCAATCTTTCCCTTTTTTATAACAATATCAAGTGCCTTTTTTGTTCCAGAGCGAGGATCTATTACCTCTCCGCCTTTAATCCAGGTTATCACTTCTCCCCCCTCCAATTAATAAATAAAGTAGGGCCATTCTTGTAGCTACACCATTGCTCACCTGATCAAGGATCACAGAAAAGGGACCATCTGCCACATCTCCTGTTATCTCAACTCCCCTATTGATAGGGCCCGGATGCATTATAATAACATCCTTTTTTGCCCCTTTCATGAGTTCCTTATTTAAACCGAAAAAGATGGAATACTCTCTCAGACTCGGAAACAGGATTTCATTCTGCCTTTCAAGTTGAATCCGCAACATCATGATAACATCTTTATTTTTTAATGCCTTTGCTGGATCTAAGACCACTTTTACCCCTAATGATTCGGCATCAACTGGAATCATAGTTGGGGGGCCCGATATTGTCACTTCCGCGCCCATTTTCCTCAGGCCTATTATGTCAGACCTTGCCACCCTGCTGTGAGCTATGTCACCAATAATAACAACCCGTAATCCCTTTATCCTGCCCTTCTTTTTCCTGATTGTAAACAGATCCAGCAATGCTTGGGTGGGGTGCTCATGCATTCCATCTCCCGCATTTATTACACCTGCATCCACATATCTGGCTAAAAGATGTGGGGCACCACTGGAAGAATGTCTCAGGATAATAATATCTGGATTCATTGCCTGAAGATTCAGGGCTGTATCTATAAGTGTTTCTCCCTTTACTATACCGCTGTCTGTTGCTGAAAGACTTAAAGTATCTGCACTGAGTCTTTTAGCAGCCATTTCAAAGGATGCTTTTGTTCTGGTGCTCGGTTCATAAAAAAAATTGACAATACTTTTACCTCTTAATGTTGGAACCTTTTTAATATCTCTGGATGAAATCTCCATCAACGAATCAGCAGTATCCAAGATCATGTTTATATCGTTTACTGACAGTTGATCCATACCCAATAAATCTTTATGATTAAATCTGTACATTTATATAAAAGTGCCTAAAGCCCGCCCTGGCGCGACGTGCTTAAATCAAACTATTAAGATTATAAGGTGCTATGTGCTCTTATCAACCTATTAAAATTATAGGCCAGGTCTGGGC
>CAYTDY010000005.1:6623-32266 GCA_964436665.1 uncultured Desulfobacteraceae bacterium | reverse complement strand
CGTATTTAACGGCCCTGTGTCCGCTTGAGTTGGTAGACATCATCCCACCTATTGATGCAATGAGCTCGCTGCCAGGGTTAGGGGGGAACATAAGATTTTGTTTGGCCAGGGTTCTGTTCAAATCCATACAGATAACCCCGGGTTCCACCCGTGCATAAAAATTATCTTTATCGATCTCCAGGATCTTGTTCATCTTATGGACATCCAGGAGTATGCCGCCTTCTACCGGGAGGGATGCACCGGTTACGCTTGTGCCGGAACCCTGGATAGTAACGGGAATCTTTTCCTGGTTGGCTAATTTCATAATAGCGGATATCTGCGCTGTGGTTTGGGCATAAACTACAATATCAGGTACTCCTACATGGACTGACATATCGCGTGAATTGCATATACATTCCACACGATCAGAAAAAATATTTTCTTCTCCTGTGATTTTAGCAATTTCGCTAATAATATCCATAATTTTACCTCTTAGATAGGTTAAGATGTAGCTATTTTTTAGCTATAAAATAACTATAGATAAGATTGAAATAATGTGTCAAGTTAAAATTGGGTTTTATTACGTCTCTACAGAATGGTATATTTTGGACCTCCTCCACCTTCTGGTGGTACCCACGTTATGTTTTCGTAGGGATCTTTAATGTCGCAGGTCTTACAATGGACGCAGTTAGAAAAATTTAATTTCATAGTAGGCTTGCCTGTCTCCTCATCTATCTCCATTTCATAGACATTGGCTGGACAGAATCTGAGACATGGGTTCTGATATTCTTCTTTGCATTTTGTATAGCAGATGTTGAGATCAGGTATCTTGAGATGTGCTGGTTGTTGTTCTTCATGAATGGTTCCTGAATAGTACACATCAGATTCTTTATCAAAGGTCCTCTTTCCGTCAAATTTGATTATCCCTTTTTGCTCATCGGTTGGTGAATCAGTACCATAATAATCAATTACCTTCTGCTCATGGACAAAATCGGTTTCTGTAGAGAGCCTTCCTTTCAAAATTCTGCCACTCAAGATATACTGGAATCCTGATTTAATGAGGCCTATCCATAAGCCTTTCTGAAATGCCTGATGAAAATTTCTTACCTTGTAAAGTTCCTTACCTACGTAGCTTTTAAAAAGGGATGTTTGGTAATTCTCGAGTTGAGCAGCAGAGAAATCATCCTTTAAAAGGGCCTCTAAGATCGTTTCAGCAGCAAGCATTCCTGACTTCATGGCAATGTGTATACCCTTGATTTTTTGGCTGATGAACAGGCTGGCAGAATCTCCAATAATGACACCTCCATCGAAGGTTATTTTTGGAATAGAAAAGTATCCTCCGACCGGTGCTGTTTTTGCTCCATATTGGGTTAGTTTGCCATCTTTTAATATCTCAGCCACAAAAGGATGGAGCTTGAATTTTTGAAATTCAAGATGGGGATCCATAAATGGGTCTTCACAGTCCAGGCCTGTCATTAGACCAACCGACACCATGTTATTGTTCATTCCATAGATGAATCCTCCACCATAGGTATTACTTTTAAGGGGGTAACCCATGCTATGGAAGACCTGTCCTGGCTTGAACCTTTCCTCTGGGGTTTCCCAAACCTCTTTAACTCCAACCACATAGGTTTGTGGATTTTTCCCTTCGTCTAATTTTAGTTTTTTAATAAGCTCCTTGGCCAGACTCCCTCTTGTGCCTTCTCCAAATACGGTGACCTTGGCATGTAAATCTATTCCTGGTTCAAAGTTTGTTTTCTTGTTACCATCTGGATCTATTCCTTTGTCACCGGTCCTCACTCCAATTACTTTATTATCTTCATAGAGTATCTCTGTTCCTGCAAAACCTGGAAAGATATCAACTCCGTTTTCTTCAACCAACTTACCAAGCCAGTTCGCCAGCTTGGAAAGTGAGACTATATAACTACCATGATTATTAAGGGGAGGAGGTGTTATGGGAGATTTAATACGGCCATTTTTGGTTAACAGACACACCTCTTCTTTTGTGACCTCACTTTCAACTGGTGCACCTTTTTCCAGAAAATCAGGGACAAGCTCTTTAAGGGCAACAGGATCCATGATGGCGCCAGAGATACTATGTGAGCCTATATCGGTTCCTTTTTCAAGGAGGGCTATCATGATTCCATCAAGTCTTTTCCCTTTTCCTTCTTGCTCTACCCTATTATTGTGTTCCTTTATGTGATTCGACAGATGAAGTGCACCACTCAGACTGGCAATACCACCACCTACAAAGAGTATATCTACTTCCATGATTTCTCTTTCTTCTTCCACTACTCAATCCTCCTTATTGGTTTGTTAAAAATTGCTGTAAATTTTTAATATCCTAACGAAGCTCTACCTCAAACCGACCAAGTGTGAAGAGCATAATCCTTTATGGGGCAAATGATCAATTTATTCACCGAGCTTATTATAGGGGAGCATCGGTAATGGCTAAGCAGAAGTTATTGCCTAGTTCATTACCTGAAAAGAGATACCCATGCTCCTTTTAGAAACCCTGGCCCAGACCTGGCTTATGGGATTAATAGGCTTTTCCTAACACGTAGCTCTTCATCGACTTGCCAGGATGATCAGAGTATGTCGCGCCAGGGCGGGCTTGACATTAATTTGAAGATCTTAGCTTATATAGACATCTAGTTTGGAGAAGATTTTATAGCATACTACTTAAATGTGCTGCAAGACAATTTTAGGCAGTCCACAATTGTGTTCTGTTTTTGCTTGACTGATCTTTTGTTCATAAGATATGTGGTATTGGGGTGAAATATAGGTTACGTCACTGGTCATTAATCATCTATTACATATGGAATTCCCTGATTATTTTTTCATCCAATGACAAATGCTTCCGAGTTACGGAATTCGGAAACTATTTACAAATGATACTAATTATTGTGAGGAGGACATTAAAATGGAAAGAACATTGGCTATAATTAAACCGGATGGTGTGGCCAGGGGTCTCATAGGTGAGATAATTAGACGATTGGAAGGGGAGGGTTTCAATATTTTAACTCAAAAGATGATCTGGATGACCAAAGAGCAAGCAAAAGGTTTTTACAAGGTGCATGCTGGTAAGCCGTTTTATGAGAATGTTACAGATTTCATGTCTTCTGGTCCATGTGTGGTCATGGTTCTGGAAGGTAAAGACGTTATTAATATATATAGGAAATTAATGGGGGCTACTAACTATAAGGAGGCTGCAAAAGGTACTATTAGACATGATTATGCAACCGATATTGAAAGGAATGTTGTTCATGGGTCAGATAGCCCCCAAAATGCTGCTTTTGAAATAGCTTACTTTTTTAATGAATTGGAAATTTTTAAAAGATAAAATTTCTAACTGATTCCCATATATTTTAGACTAGGAATCTACGTATTATTCTTTCTTAAGATTCTCTACCTCCTTTTTGAGACTTTCTACCTCTTCCTTTAGCATACTTGTATCAGGTTCTTCATCAAACTTCTCAGCACTTCTTTTATCTTTTATTTCTTCAATGCCAAGATAGGTGGCTAAGGCACCGCCCAGGATAAGGAAGGCGGGTATTCCAGCCGCTAAGGCCTTAACAAAGTATCCCCACCAGATAATAATTCCTATAATACCCAACACTAAAGATATCAAACCACCAAATAAAGCCGCCATTTTTACCTCCTTAACCTTTTGTCATATTGTTAAAGATCAATAATTTTTACCCCTTTTAACACACCAGAAATCATCATTCAAGAAGATAATTGTATTTTAAGTGCCTAAAGCCCGCCCTCCCCGTCCCGAGACCGAGACGGGATCGGGAGGCGCGACGTGATTGTAACAAGCTAATGCCGCTTTAATAATTCTAAGCGGGAGCTATTAAACTTAGTTTTTGTATGCCAGGTCTGGGCCAGGGTTTAAAGTGAGTAAAAGTTAATTTAATAGGTACAAATAAAAATAAAGATAAATTTTTTCTATAATTATCAATAGGTAAGACAGCTAAACATATTTTCTTTGACAAAGTAGCCTAAATTGGATAAGAGAATTTACCTGATTATCATTGTAACATGTTTTTGGGGGCACTAATGGATATTATCAAGGATTATTTTTTGTGTGATAAATGTAAAAATAAAAATTTTATTCGAATCTATAATTTTTCTGTACAGTTCCGAAGAGTAAATTTTTCAGATGATCTAATATATGATGAGGTCACAGAAGAAATCTACCAATGCACACACTGCCATAAAACCTTTTCAAAACACCAGATAGAAATAAAATTAAAGGAAATGATAGACGAAAGTCTTAAATCTTTAGTTACACCCAGTAAGTAAGTTAGCCTTTAGAAATTCCCCTTTTCACTTGATTGCATATCCCTTTCTTCATTCCATTTTATCCACTCTGTTTGTCTTTCCTTTTCATGATCAAAGGTGATAGGCATGCTAATGCCCTCTTTAGTAACTATTACCTGTTGGTATTGCCTGAGAAGTATCTCATTCCATTCCTTTTCCGTAATTTTGTGAGGGCCTTTAACCCTATGTGGTTTTTTAAAATCCTTGATAGGTCCAGCGGGCATTTTTTGTAGAGGGTTATATATTTCTACCTCTCCTTCAAAAACCTTGATGATTGAAGATTGGTCAGGTTTTAATTTTAGATCATAAGCTGTCCCCCTTACACCAGCTACGAGAGTTGGGGTAGATACATACATCTCTTTTTTTCTATAGACTCGAGTCTTTAACACCTTTCCCCATAGCCTGCCAAGAAAGAATTTAAATCTCCCTGTAACAGATTTTTTTTGCTGGTCCCTCTTTAAGGTTTCGATTTTAAGTGTTGAGCCCTCATCTAACCTGATAATCCTACCTCCAGTCATCATTAATTCTACCTTGCCACTGGTTTTTACCTTTATATGATCTTTAGAATCAAGGCTCATATTTAGCCGGGCCCTTTTATAAGGACCTTCAGCATCTTTTTTAATTTCTACTGGCTGTTGCAAAAAGGTTATGACTACCACTTCTCTTTTTTGCTCAGCAATAATGGTATTCATTTCTTTTTTTGTAAAAAATTTTATCTCATTGCCGACTGGAAGATTATCCCAATCTTTTATATGGAAATTAATTTTTGAGAGTTGTTTGGGAATTTCAGGGCTGAATCTGCCATAAATTTTGAAACACAAGAAGCTTATCGAATCGTTTGGTTTAACTTTGATAGATTGCCTTTCGGAGGCTTCTGAATAAAGGGGGAAGTAAAAAAAAAGGCTTAAAATAGCTAAAGAGATTGTAATTACTTTTTTCATGATGTTTCCTTTTGATTTTTTTTATCTTCACTCCCTTGGGCATAAAACTGGAACTTGTATGATTTTATTTCAATCGTATCAAAATCTTTTAGCAAATAACTCTCTTTTATTACCTGATCATTTATCTTAACCTTAACTTCTCCAGTGGATGTGATTGCATAACCATTTGGTCTGCGGCTAATAGTAGCTGCTGTAGGAGGCATGAATAAACCACCGAGCCTTATTTCCGAGGTTTCCGCTTTGCCTATCTTGGTGAGCTTTTTAATCAGTTGAATTTCGCCTTCAGCAGAACCGTCAATGAAGCTTATTATTCCAATCTTTTCCTTTTCAACCGGCTTCTCAGCGCGTTTCGCTAATAGTTCCTTCTGCTTGGATGTGTCTAAGATCATAGTCTTATCAAGATCTGCCTTTTTAGCGCTGGCTTGTTCCTGTTTGGACATAGCAAAGAAAAGCAGATGCTTGCCGATGATTATTTTATCCTTATGTTGCAATTTATGAGAAGTTATTTGCTTATCATTAACAAATGTTCCGTTGGTACTTTGTAAGTCGGTAACTATATAAGTATCCCCTGTTTTATCTATCCTGGCATGAAGACCGGATACTGCCAAATTATCGATTAAAATATCATTCCCTTCATCCCGCCCGATAGTCATACTTTCTTTGGTAAAAGGATGCTCTTTAATCACTTTCTTTTTGAATACTAATATAACCCGTGCCATGACATATGCCCCTTTTTGTGGTTAATAAGAAAAAGTGAACGCCTTATTGTTTTTTATTTTTTTTAAAAATGGTACCAAATTTTTTCGTAATTCCTCGCCTTTCATCATCCAGTGCATCTGCGAATATTAAAGAGACAGTGATATTATCTTTACCACCTCTCTTATTGGCTTCAGAAACAAGTTGCCGACAGAGATCCTCGGGATCATCTCCATTGTTGACAATTGTTAGTATTTCATCATCTGATACAAGGTCTGTGAGCCCGTCAGTGCAGAGCAAATAGCGGTCATTATTCATAGGCTCAATTTCGAAAGAGTCTGCATCAACTGTATCTGAGGATCCAAGGTTTCTCGTAAGTATATGCCTTAAAGGAGAAATTTCAGCTTCTTCCTTAGATATGAGTCCCATCTCTAACTGTTCGGTTACCATGTTGTGTTCTTTAGAAAGAGGCTGCATTGTATTTTCTCTTATAAGATAGATCTTGCTGTCGCCCACGTTGGCAGAAATTACAAGAGAGGGCATTATTGACAAAACCACTATTGTTGTTCCCATTCCCTTGTACTCAGTATATTCTTTAGACATCTCATATATAACCCTGTTAGCTAATTTTATACTGCTTACTATATAATTAGCTTTTCTGCTCAATGTGCTATCTGGAAAGTCAAATAGCTCATTCTCAGGAGTATTATTGGCTATCCAATAGCTAACGTTTTTCAAGACTATCTGCACGGCAACATTGCTGGCAACCTCTCCAGCTAAATGGCCTCCCATACCGTCAGCCACTATGTATAAGCCGATAGAATCATCCATTGCAAGGTTGTCTTCATTATGATCCCTCTTGAGACCTACATCAGAAAGCCCAGCAGCTTTAATTTTCAATTTTTTTCCTTCTTTTTAGTTACTATTTTATTTCTTCTTTTGTGCCCTTAGGGTGTCAATTTTATTTGTCAGAATTCTTAAATACTTTGCAAGATCACTCGCCCGCTGGAATCTACGAGCTGGGTCTTTAGCTAAAGCTTTCTCAATTATTTGTTCACACGGTTTAATAACACGTGGATTTATTTTGCTTGGCGAGGTATGCTTTACATGTGTGATCTGGTAAAAGAGGCTGTTTAGATTTTCTCCCCTGAATGGCAATTTTCCGGTTACGAGTTGATAGAAAACAGCGCCAAGTGAGAAGATATCCGATCTCGGGTCTATCTGGCGACCCATAATCTGTTCTGGTGACATATAATTTGGTGTGCCGAGTATTATTCCACTTCTGGTTTTTGAGGCAGACATTGATTTTGCTATTCCAAAATCTGTTACTTTAACCCTTTTGGTTTTTAAAAGCATTATATTTGCTGGTTTGATATCCCTATGAATTACACCACTGTTGTGTGCAAAGTCCAAAGCATCGGCTGTTTCAGCTATAATATCTAATACCTTCCTAATTGGAAGGAGTGATCCTTTTTTGCAATATTCCTCTAAATTTTCCCCGTCTAAGAATTCCATGGCCATATAAGTAAGATCATAATCTTCTCCTACATCGTAGATGGCAACGATTCCTGGGTGTGAGAGTTTTCCTGCTAACTCGGCTTCTGTAAAGAAGCGATCTTTTATCTCTTTAACCTGATCCTCCTCAAATTCATCAGAAAAACGAATTGTCTTTATAGCCAAGAGGCGATTGATTTTAGGATCTCTCCCTTTGTAAACCGTACCCATTGCACCCTGACCCAATTCCATTAATATTTCGTACCTTCCAACAGTGGGCTTAACTTCCAGGTCATCTGAAACAACTATTTTTTCTTCTTTTCTTCCTGAATAGGCCCCTAATGGTAAAGAGCTTATCACCTTTTTTAGTTTCGGTATACGTTCATTTAGATCTCTAAAACCTTCGCCTCCCTTATTGATGTATTCGTAAATGGAGATAGCCTTATTAATCATCCTTTTTCGTTCGTAATCAAGGCCGAGATTGTAAACAATATCCCTTATTTCATCATCGATGGGACATTTTCTAAATTTTTCAAAGGCCAGATCAAGTAACCCCTGGCTTTGAAGGCTAATACCAAGCATCCGGTTTGTTTCTATAGCCTCTTTGGAGAAACCTTCCTTTCCTATGGATAGAAAGTCTTTTCCCATAAAGATAGCATAGATCGTTATCAAAGAAAGAATAATGTAAATAGTTTTAAACCAAGTATTAAAGGCTATAAAAAAAATAACACCAGTTAGAAAGACTAAAAAGATCAATCCGGCTGTTAATGCGGTTCGGTTTAAATAACTTAAATGTGAGTGAAAGAATGAGGAGGCCAATACAAACAAAATCAGGATAAAACCCTCCAGATATATCATAATATTTGAGCGTTTAAGGAAACGTCCATGTAAAAAATCATCGATTACATTGGCTAAAAACTCTACACGTGGCATATAAGGGTCTACAGGGGTTTTAACAGAAACACTTCCTTTGGCTGTAAAGCCAATAAGGACAATTTTACCATCAAATACAGCGGGTACCTTTTTTACATTGAAAATATCTACGAATGAATAGTAAGGAAAGGATCGTCTGCCACCTTTGAATTTGATGAATATTTCCCCCTTAGTGGTGGGAATAATTTTTTCTCCGAGTTTAATCCCAGATCCTTTAACTATTACTTGTTCAGGATGCTTATTTAGATAGTCAAGGGCAAGACGCAAAGGCATAGAAGGTATTATAAGCCCCCTGAAATTGATAAATGGTATATGAACCTGACCCATCATTATTTTATTAGGGGAGAAGTTTATATGTCCCAGTCTATGACCACTTTTAGAGAGCTCGTTAAATGGGGCAGTAAGATGTTTGACAAATATATAGTCTTCAATATTAATTTTATCTTTTTTCAATGCACTGATGTTAAGGAATGATTCAGGTGGGATTACTAACTCGGTTTCGTATTTTCCAAATTCGCCAACAACTGGAAGGATTATATTTCCACTATTTTTCACTGTTTGAGATAGCACTGTATCGTTATCCAGGCGTTTTTCAATCTCATCCAATTTAGCAAGTATCCATTTATCTCTTTCTCCTGAAATGTTTACTTTTTCTCGCTCAAGGATTTCATTGTAAAGCTTTTTTATTTCCTTGATGCCTGGATTTTGTTCTTTTTCGCTAAAGATCATATCTAAGCCAATAAGTTTTGCCCCATTGTTTTTTAAAATTGTGATCATCTCAGCTATAATATGCCTTGGCCAGGGCCATTGGCCAAGATTGTTTATACTTTTGTCATCAATATTTACTATAGCTACTTTACTCTCACCGGGATTACGCGGTGCATCGAGGCGCATTTCTATCTCGTAAACTACCTTTTCAAGAGACTCAAAAAAGGGGAAGCACATAATAGATAAGAAAATAAAAGCGGCTACCACAAAGACACCGATAATTAGGTCTGTTTTCTTATTGTTTTTTTTCATTTATTAGACTTAACTATTCAGGTTTTTGATTGGTAGCCTGTGATCCTGATTATTTTGCACAACCTGCCCATTGGCTATATCTTAAAAACTTAAACAACTTAAAATTAATCTGGATTTATATCAGATTAATAACTCTATGTCAAAAAAAAGCTGGGCTTCGGGTTTTTTTAATTTAAAATTAGTTTTTATTGAAGTTTTTATTGAAGTTGAAATAATATGTAAATGGTGATATAAGAAATCAAAAGATGTTTTAAAAATTGATATATAGAGCTAAGATCTATGGCAGATATAGATTCAAATCAAATACAGAATAAATGGCAGAAGGAAAATTTTGTCTCCCGGCGTAAGTTGGGAGAATTGTTAATAGAATCAGGTCTTCTAACTGTTGATAAACTAAAGGATGCTTTAGAGACTCAGAAAAAAACAGGGAAAAGATTAGGCGAGGCCTTAATTGATATGAAGATTATTTCAGAAGAGGAAATGGCCTTTGCCCTGGCTATGCAACTCAAGATTCCCTTTATTGATCTCAGTGACTTTCCTGTTAAAAATGATGTTATTGACAGTATACCTGAGGAGGTTTGTCAGAAATTTGTATGTGTTCCTGTAGCTGTGAAAAATAATATACTTGATGTTGCTATGTCTGACCCCCTTGACTTGAATATTATGAAAGATCTCCAGTTTATAACAGGTTACAATATTCAGCCATCTATTTCTACTCGAAGCCAGATAATAGAAAAGCTTCAAAGACACTACCATCCAGAAAGAACAATTAAGGACGTTGCTGATCAGTTTGTGGAAGATCCTGGCATGATGGAATTTCTTCCTGAAGAGGAAAAGAAGATTGAAGAAGAAGAAGATTTTGAAGCCTTTAAGAATTCGCCTTTTATAAAAATGGTTGATCTTATAATCAGGAATGCCATTAAAAGTGGAGCAAGTGATGTTCACATTGAGGCACAGGAAAACCAGGTAAGAGTTAGAAATCGCGTTGATGGTGTGCTGAAGGATTCCATCAAGCTCCCGAAATGGACTCAACCTATTATTATTTCGCGTATAAAGGTTTTAGGGGGGTTGAATATAGCAGAGAAGAGGCTTCCCCAGGACGGGAGAATAAAGGTCAAGGCAAAAAACATGTCTGTAGATTTGAGAGTATCTACACTTCCTACCTATTATGGTGAAAAGGCAGTTATAAGAATTCTAAACAAAGAAGACACTTTTCTTACAGTGGATCAACTTGGGTTTAGCCAGAAGAATTTGGAAATAGTAAGGAATTTTATCCATAGGCCCCAGGGCATGGTTTTGATTACTGGTCCTACAGGGAGTGGAAAAACCTCAACACTTTATGGCTGTATGCGGGAGGTCAAGTCGGAAGAGGTAAACATCATTACTGTTGAGGATCCTGTAGAATATGAAATGGGAGGGATCAACCAGGTGCAGATAAATGAGAAGGTTGGCCTTACATTTCCTTTTGTTCTCCGCTCAATTTTAAGGCAGGATCCAAATGTGATTATGATAGGAGAGATAAGAGATGAGGAGACTGCCGAAATAGCTATTCAGGCCTCCATGACTGGACATCTGGTTCTTTCAACACTTCATACAAATGATGCTCCTGCAGCCATTACCCGCCTTATAGATATAGGGATTCCACCCTATCTGATTGCTTCTTCTGTAGTTGGAGTTGCTGCACAGCGGCTGATAAGAACGATATGTCCTGATTGCAAGGAGGAATATTTGCCTAATCGAGATTCCTTGGCTAGACTTAATCTGGATCAAGATGATCTTCCCTTTAAATTTTATAGAGGGGCAGGTTGCTCTAATTGCAACAATACAGGCTTCAAAGGCCGAACGGTTATTGAAGAGATGATGATTATAGGTCCTAAAATAAGGGAAATCATTCAATCTTCTGGCACGAGCGATACCTTGAGGGAAGCAGCCATGGCAATGGGGATGACTACTCTTGGGATTAGCGGTATGAAAAAGATAGAGATGGGAATAACTACCATAGAAGAAGTTCTAAAGGCAGTACACGAAAAGGAGGAATTGACAACCATTTGTCCTTCTTGTGGAAAAACCGTTAGCTTAGATTTTAAGGACTGCCCCTATTGCAAAAAGCCTTTAATCCCTATCTGCAGCTCTTGTAAGCGGATAGCACAGCCAGATTGGGTTGCCTGTCCCTATTGTGGAAATAGCTTGAAGCCCGGGAGCTAAAATTTCCCTTGGAACCCCAAAAACATTTATTTCTTGACTATTTCTTTATCTTTTTTTATTTTTCATAGGTTAATAGATTAATAATATGATATTTTTAAAAAATACCCACTCTACCAGAAGAGGTATTTAAATGCAGTGTAAAAATCATCCTAACAGGACAGCAGAATTTTTTTGTGCCAGCTGTAATGCTCCTCTATGCAAGGAATGTGCAGAGGAGGTTAAACCTGGGGAATATTATTGTTTTCAATGCGCCATGATTCATTCTGTCTCAGAAGTTGGTGTATCTATAAAAGACAGGCGAGAAAAGGGCATTGAGAAGAAAGGAAAAGTAAAGGAAAAGAAGAGAAAGGGCCCATTTCAATATTTTATAATCGTTTCTTCTGTCTTGATCTTAGTTATGTGGGGAGTAATTATTTTTGGTGGTCAGAAAGCACCTCCCAGAACGATTGATTTTGCTAAAAAGGGAAGGGTGTTTTTATTCATGGTTGACGGTGCTATCAAGCGTTATGCTCATTATGAGGGGGACAAGTACCCTGAAAAACTATCTGATCTCATTCCCAAATACCTATCATTAAGGAAGGATGAGCTTTTTAATTTAGCTAAGTTGTCCTATAAAAGCGACCCCAATAAAGGCTACCGGTTGTCTTTTGCCAAACCTAAACCGGGTGAGATGAATGTTGTTTTATCACCAAAGGGTATTGAGTATACTGATCCATTGAGTGGGGGCTAAATGAAAAGACATGCTGGTTTTACAATGGTTGAGTTGCTGGTTGTGATTGCCATTTTGGGCATTATGAGTGTCACGGCATTACCACTTTATCATACGTATCAACAGAGGGCCTATGGATCTGAAGCTGCTCTTATGCTAAAACAGATTCTTGATGCAGAGATTATGTATTTTTTAGAGAATGATGTGTTTTTCCCCACCCAGGTTGGGGAGAGAATAATAATATATCATTCAGGAGCTCCTGATCTACCTGACGGAATTGTGATAGATGATATAAAAAATGCACTTAAAATCACCATCCCGGCAGGACATTTTCTTAATTTTGATATTGTTAATACTTCTACACCGCCTGGAAAAAGTTGTCAGGTAAACATAAGTTCTTTTGGTAATTTTCCTCTCTTCAAGGATGGTTCCCCGAGCATTACGGCAGATGTAGATCATAATGGAAAGATTGATATATTATAGAAATTATTAATAATTACAATTTTGAAGAGATGAGAAAAATTCGTCTAGATTCATGGTTATGCCTATCAATAAATTACCTCCTGATCAAATATTTTTTTAGAAAAATTCTCAAGAATACCTAAAATACCATGAACCTCGAATCACTGTTTAACAATTTTATTACCAGCGGAATAAAATCCCCGTATTTAGAAACGATCCGTAAAGTTAAAAACCTCAATATATTTACACTTATTCTTATTCTTTTTTCCCCCTGCATTGGCCTGTTTTATTTTTTCATAGGTGCAGACCTTCTATTTTATACTGTAATTATTGCCGGTCTCTTAGGTATCTCGGCTATAATTCTACTGAGAAAAACCAAAAATCTTATAATAGCCGGAAATTATGCATTTTTTATCCTTTGGGCCACCTGTTTGATAATTATATGGAATACTGGATCTATGAGTGAAGGCGGAGTAATACTTTTAACCTGGATATGGAATGCTGTTCTTATCCTACTGGCTATTTTTATTACAGGTTATCTATGGGGGACGATCTGGGCATGTTTAATATTTGTTGAAACGGGCATTGCAGCTTATCTATTTAGGAGTGGTTATACGTTTCCAAATCTCATACCCTATGACATTTCTCCCATCTATTCACTTGGCACATATTTATCAGGCCTTTTGCTTATCCTTTTAATCGCCTTTCTGAATGAAAAGGAAAAGACCGATGTGGTCGATAGGGAGCAAGTCAAATCCAGGGCACTTGTCGAGTCAAAAAAATATATTGATACTATCATCGAAAGATCTCCTCTCCCTACCTTTGTAATAGATAGAGAACATCGCGTGATTCAGTGGAATAGTGCATATCAGCAGATGACAGGTGTCCCTGTAGAGGAAATAGTTGGTAAGAAGGTTCATTCCTCTTTGTGTGTTGATAACCAATGGAGTCTGGCTGACATTATCATAGAGGATCCAGATTCCATAGAAGAGAGATTTTCTGGTTCTATTTTATCCAAGACTGATAGCGGGTACTTCGAGGTGGAAATGCCTCTTCCTGCCATAAAAGAGGGTATTCAGGCAATCATAACGGTTGCCCCTGTTGTTGACATCGACGGCTCAATAAAAGGGGCTATAGAGACAATACGGGATTTGACTAATCTTCAAGGAGGAACTTACAAGATACATGATAATGTTGGCCAGACAGTTGAACCGCCGTCAAATCCTATTTTTAAGATTGACTCTAAAGGTAAGATAAGCTTCTGGAATAAGGGTTGTGAGGAAAATTTTGGCTACCCTTCTTCTGGGATGATTGGAAAAAATCCTTTGACCTTCGTTTCAAGATCTTCAAGGCAACCTTTCAAGGAAACGATAGTCAAGGTTTTTAAAGGGGAATCATTTACTGAAAGAGAGTGGAAATATTATTCGGCACATGGGGAACCTGTGCATGTTTTGGCCACGGCATATTCCCTTCAAGCCAGCGAGGGCAAGTCCAAGGAATGTGTAATTGTTAATACAGATATAACAGATCTTAAATTGAGGATGAATAGATTAGAGAGGGATGCAGCAGAGGCCAAGGAAAAACTGAAAAGTGTAAGTGATGAATATACCTTATTAAGAAAAAACCTTGCTACCTATATTCGAAGTAAGGGGGAATAATTGGGTAGCATAAGGCACGTTCATTGAGTCTAAATAACTTCATATACCATAACCTGTGCAGTTTTTCCTTTAACCTTTTTTGGGCCGATTTTTTTTATTTTGAATTTATCCTTCACAGCCCTGTATGTTTCCTCTCCAATAAGAATCTGATTCGGCTGGGCAATTGATTCTAATCTTGAGGCAATATTCACTGGATCTCCAATAACTGTGTAATCCATCCGTTTAGGCGAACCAATATTTCCGGCAACTACACGCCCTGTATTTACTCCTATTCTTATATCAAATTTTTTTCTATGCAATCCTTTTTCGGCCATCATTACTGTTAGTTGTCGTTTCATTTCCTTGGCTGCCAGAATTGCCCTTTCTGCATCGTCTTCTTTTTCCATTGGAGCCCCAAAAACAGCCATCAATCCATCACCTATATACTTATCAAGGGTGCCATCGTAGCTGAAGACAATATCTGTCATTGTTGAAAAATATTGATTAAGGATTATATTTGTTTCTCGAGGAGGAATATGCTCAGCAAGACGGGTAAAATCTATAATGTCTGTAAAGAGCATAGTGGCTGTTAGATCTTTGGGATCCATCACATTGTCTTTGGTCTCTTGGCTTCCCTTTAAGATCATTTCAACTACCTGAGGAGAGTGAAATCTCTCCAGACGGCTTCTCATTATCTCTTCTTCCCTTATCTGCTCATTAAGTCTGGCCTGTTCAATTATCATAGCCATCTGACTTCCAATAGCCTTGAGTAACTCAAGATCATCCTGGGTGAACTGGTTATCAAACCTTATGCTGTCGAGTTGAATGACACCAATAATTTTGTCTTTTCTCCAAAGTGGCACACAGATGGCTGATATGATTTTCTGAATAAAAAGGCTTTTGGCACCGTCAAATCGAGAATCGGCCATAGCATTGGAGGTTAATATAGCAACTTTATCATGTATTACTCTATGAATTAAAGTTCGACTCGCCTTTAATGTTTCCTTATCTTTTTGTTGGTCATCTTTATGTTTGACTACCATTGGAATGAGTTGATCTTCTTTTTCATCTCCTGTAAGAATCAAAAAACCGTAATCAGCATCAATTACCATAAAGATAAGATCCATTATTTTTCTCAGGAGTTCCCTGAAGTCATGGATTGAGTTCAACTGGCGACTGATCTCGTAAAGAATAAAAAGGACCTTATTACTTCTCTCTAATGAGGATAAATCCGCTTTTATTTTAGAATCGGCCTCAGCCTCTTCTGGATAAGAAGAAATAACATCTTTTTTCGGGATTTCCAGCTCTTCCATAGAAACTAACAATTCTTGAGATTCACTAAAACTACGCCCCGAAGAGCTTTTTAGTATTTCCTTATGCTTTTTTTCATAATCGCTATCTATGGTAAGGATAAGGGAATCCTCAGGTGATACTTCTTTCTCTTTCTTGGTCAAAAATTTTAAGTTTATCAGGCCAATTTTTATTTTGTCATTGTGTTTCAGGAGAACACTCTGAATTGGTTTTTCATTTAGCTTTGTACTATTGTAACTTCCAAGGTCTGTTAGAAGATAGCCCTCTTTTGTTTTTATTATCTGGGCGTGGTGACGAGAAACAGTTTTATCAGAAAGAACAAGATTATTGTCTTTACTTCTCCCTATGGTAACTTCTCCTTTTAAGATTGGAAAGTTATAGCTTCGGCCATCATTGGGTATGACTTTCAAACTTGGCATGTCTTCTTTTCCAATATTTTTAAAAAGACAGGAGAATAACAGTTATATTATCTCGCCCGCCAGCAAGATTTGCCTGTTGGATCAAGTGGGGACCGATTCTCTCAATAGATTTATTTTCAAGAGGATTGATTTTTGCCAATATTTCTTCATCACTAAGCATATCACTAAATCCATCTGAACAGAGAAGGTACAGGTCTTTTTCAAGTATCTCAACAAGGAAATGATCTATTTTAATATCTTGAATAGAGCCAATACCTAAGGCACTAGTCAGAATATGTTTCTGGGGATGGTTAGTGGCCTCTTCTTTGGTCAGCAGTCCCCTCCTTTCCTGTTCTCCTACAAGAGTATGATCCTGCGTGATTTGCTTTATCTGACCATCACGGATCCTGTATAATCTACTGTCTCCTATATTAACAACCGCCAAGTGATCCCCTTCAATGATGACCCCAACAAGGGTTGTTCCCATACCTTTCATTGAAAGATTCTGATCTGCAACCTCGTGTATCTTGTAGTGGGCCTGAGTGACCGCGGCAAGGAGACGGTTTTGCTCAAAGCTCAACTCATTATTATATGTAGGCCATGTTATATCTTCAGACCGTGAAATGACAACGAATTCCTCGATACTTTTAATAGCCTCCTTACTGGCTATTTCACCTGAGGCTTGACCACCTATTCCATCTGCTACCAGAAACAACTTCTCTTTTGGATTACAAAGATAACTGTCTTCGTTATTTTTACGATTACGGCCTGTATCGGAGGCTCCAAAGAATGTAAATTGCATAGATACCTCAGCCTTTAACTTCAGTACTGATGGGCGTGAATATGATTGATATTTAAGATATTAAAAGGAATTTAAATAAAAAACAGGAAGGAAGTCAAGAAGTTCTTTTATCTCTTCTCATTGGGTAATATTATAAGGGGCCTGGATTAATGATTTAGCTTTCACCATAGCCAGTTACCATTTTTATCCCATCGACTGTTATATTGTATTCCAAACTTTGAGATGACATATTGGTAAAGAAAAAGTGTGTTACCCCTAAAATAACCAAGCTCTTGACAATGTGGGTGTGGCTTGAAACCCTTCTCCTTTGCTTCAGATAGGGCCATGCTCTTGGCTGTTTTGCCGGCAACGCAGATATAATCAAAGTGAATAGAATGGTAGAATTTATCTTCCATGGTTACAACAACGACCGCATTGTCAGGTACTTTTTCATCAACTGTTATATATATGCCTAAAAAGAAGGATACAAGAATAAGACTTATTAATATTACTGCAATTATTTTGGGTATTTTTTTCACTTTTTATAATTTTGCCTTTACATGTCCTGTTTCAGCGACTTGGAAGGTATGTAATTTTATCTAACCCGGATTTTTTATGTTAGGCTTAAAAAACAGTCTCGATTCCCTCTGCTTATGCTATCCGCAATAAAGAAATATAATCCTGAATTTTTAAACAAAGTTTATGCCTTATACTATCTTTGAGATATAATGTCAAATAAATGATCCGAAACTGAAAAATAGACATATAGTTTTCCCACTCAAGGGCTTTATATTGGTTGGGTGTTAGAAGTTCACCAGTTAAAGGCATTAGATTTTCCCTATATGATATAAATTTTATTATGAGACCTTTGCATAACTCATATTTTCTTAACGAGGATGGGTTTTTCTTCAGTTCCGAGGCTCTCGGGCTGGTCTTTTCAGCAACTTATCTACGGGGGAGTTTTGTCCCTTCCGCATTGCCCCGACATGTCGGGGCCTGCGGTTTCCCCCACTGATAAGTCGCGAAAAGACAGCGCCCTAACGCCAGTTACTTCAGAAAAGCCCACCCTCTTTTTTAGGGTGACAAGAATTGTCAGGTTTTGCAAAGGTCTCATTATATTGGCAAAATTTTTTCATTAGTTTATTCGATAATAATCACGATACCAATTAAGAAATTTCCTAACACCTGTCCTGATTGAGGTTTTGGGATTAAAGCCCAACATCTTTTTTGTCTTTTCTATATCAGCATATGTTTCAGGGACATCACCTGGCTGAAGAGGAAGGAAGTTTCTCTTTGCATCTATCCCTAATTCCTCCTCGATAATTTTTATAAGTTCCATCAGTTCCACAGTCTTTGAATTGCCAAGATTAAATATTTCGTATCTAAAAGGGCTCTTCAGGGCAGAGATAGTTCCATCTACAATATCATCTATATAAGTAAAATCCCTTTTCATTTTTCCAAAATTAAAGATATCTATGGGCCTTCTATCCAGTATGGACCTGGTAAAGATAAAAAGGGCCATATCAGGTCTTCCCCATGGCCCATACACTGTAAAATAGCGGAGCCCGGTTAAAGGAATGTTAAAAAGATGGCTGTAAGAATATGCCATCAACTCGTTAGATATTTTGGTTGCTCCATAAAGGGAGATTGGGGTATCAACATTGTCTTTAACGCTAAAAGGCAGCCTTTTATTATTACCATAAACAGATGATGAGGAGGCAAAAACGAAGTTATTTACTGGAACTTGCCGTGCCATTTCCAATAGATTAAGAAAACCGCCTACATTGCTCTCCTGATAGACAAAGGGATTTTGGATAGAGTACCTTACCCCGGCCTGGGCTGCTAAGTTGCAGATCTTGTCTATGCGGTGATCAGAGAATATCCTTTTTAGGGCATCAAGATTGTTAATGTCTTCATGATAGAAAGCGAAATTATGATGAGAAGTTATCTGTTCCAGTCTGGCCTTTTTTAACGAGACATCATAATAGGCATTGAGGTTATCTACTCCGATTACCTTATCTCCCTTTTTAAGCAGTGATCTGGCTATATGAAAGCCAATAAAACCGGCTACTCCTGTAACCAGGGTTGTTTGTTGATTATCTGTCATTGAGTTTGTTGCATTCACTTATCACTTTAGGCATTTTAGTCACTTCAGCTCCTATAGCCGGCATTAATCCTTATATAATCATATGTCAGATCACAGGTTATTATCTTATCTTCCCATTTTCCTTGATTTAGATTAATAGTAATTGTTATTTCTTCCTTTTTCATTTTTTCAGCTGCCGCCCTTTCTTCTTCTTCGCTGGTCATAAGACCACCTTCTACTATCTTTACTCCATCTATCCAGATCTGAACCTTATTTTCCTCTATCCTAATTCCAGATCTTCCAAGCGTGGCCATGATACGGCCCCAGTTAGGATCCTGGCCAAATATGGCTGTTTTAACAAGATTAGAATTTCCAACTGCTCTGGCGGCTGCATTTGCATCATCTTTTGTTGCAGCACCTTTCACCTCAATTATAACTGTCTTGGTGGCACCTTCACCGTCCTTGGCAATCATGTAAGCTAACTCCCCCATGACATTTGTTAAGCCCTTTTCAAATTCATTTGTGTCTGACTTATCTAACATTCTGTTTCCCGCGGCTCCGTTAGCCATAATTAGGACCATATCATTTGTGCTTGTCTCCCCATCTACAGTAATCCGGTTGAAGGTGGACTCCACAGATGACCGAAAAATAGGCCATAAGGTTTGAGAATCAATATTTAGATCTGTAAGCAAGAAGGAGAGCATTGTTGCCATATTTGGCATGATCATTCCCGCTCCTTTAGCTATTCCCAATAGGTGAAAGGGATGTATACCAGCATTCCCCTTAAAGTAACTCATTTTGGAAAATGAGTCTGTGGTCATCAAGGCCTCAGCAACCGATTTAAACCCGTTAGGGGATAGATTTTTTATTAGGTTTGGAATTGCCTTTTTTATCAGATTGGATGGTAGGTAAGCTCCGATAACTCCTGTTGAGGCAACAACAGTTTCCTCTGGGGAGATTTCTAACTCCTTGGCAACTATATCTGCTGTTTGAATGGCATCATGTAATCCCTTCTTACCAGTACAGGCATTAGCATAGCCGGTATTGGCAATAACCGCTCTCAAAGAGCGCCTTTTTATTCTTTCCTGAGTCAATAAAACCGGTGCGGCCTTCACCCTATTAGTTGTAAATACCCCTGCGGCAACTGCTTTCTTTTGGGAATAGATAAGGGAAAGATCAAGCTCACCGCTTTTCTTGAGGCCGGCAGAAACGGCAGAGGCGAGGAAGCCTGGAACTGAATAGTTATTGTCTTTTTTCATCTACCGCAGCAATGTTTGTATTTTTTCCCACTCCCGCATGGACAGGGAGCATTTCTGCCTATCTTAGGTGTTTTCCGTTTGACAGGGGAACTGCCACCGTTGCCTCCATGACTGAGAACCATTTCCTTTTTTGGAACCGCAATGGAGGGTTGTTCTTGGGGTGTTATTCTTATCCTGAAAAGTGTTCTGAGGGTATTTTCTTTAATTCCATCTACCATTGAAATGAACATGCTGTAACCCTCTTTCTGATACTCCTTAAGAGGATCCATCTGGCCGTATCCCCTTAAGCCTATACCTTCTTTTAGCTGGTCCATAGCCAGAAGATGATCCATCCAGAGTTCATCAATTGCCCTTAACATGGCAATTTTTTGTAGAAAGAGAAAGGATTCAGGATCCATCTCTTTCTCTCTTATTTCATAGAGATCTAAGACCTTCTGTTTTAATCTATCTATTAAATTCTCCTGAGTTAGGTCCTTTATCTCTCCTTTGGAAAATTGGGTCAAGAGGCCAAATACATTATATATATAATCTGTAAGGGGTCTCAAGTTCCATTCCTCTGGAAAGATTTTGGGATCAGTGGTATCTAAAACTGTAGTTTCTACTAATTCCTCAATCATATCCGTAATGGTTTCTTTAAGGTGGTCACCTTTTAATATTTCCCTCCGCTGGCTGTATATTACCTTTCGCTGTTGGTTCATTACATCGTCATATTCAAGAAGATTTTTTCGGATGTTGAAGTTAATACCCTCAACCCTTTTCTGAGCCCCTTCAATTGCCTTTGAAATGATTTTATGTTCTATTGGTTGATCCTCTTCCATACCAAGCCTGTCCATAACCGAGGCAATTCTTTCTGAGCCGAATACTCTCATTAGGTCATCTTCTAAAGAGAGATAAAACCGTGAAGAACCTTGATCTCCCTGACGGCCTGAACGTCCTCTCAATTGATTATCAATTCTTCTGCTTTCATGCCTTTCTGTACCAAGGATATGCAGGCCGCCCAGTTCTGCTACACCATCACCTAATACAATATCTGTTCCCCTGCCAGCCATATTTGTGGATATAGTAACGGTTCCATTTTGTCCGGCCTGGGCAACAATTTCGGCCTCTCTTTCATGATTTTTGGCATTTAAAACCTGGTGTTTGATACCCTCTTTTATTAGCATTTTGCTCAGCATTTCTGATTTTTCGATTGATATTGTACCAACCAGCGCAGGTTGGCCCTTTTTATGTAGTTCCTTGATTTCTTTGGCAGCTGACTTGAATTTCTCTCTTTCGGTTTTGTAAATAACGTCTGGATGATCGTACCTGATCATTTTTTTATGAGTTGGTATTACAAACACATCAAGGTTATAGATTTTTTTGAATTCTGGCGCCTCTGTATCGGCTGTTCCGGTCATTCCAGCAAGCTTTTCATACATCCTGAAGTAATTCTGAAATGTTATTGTAGCCAGGGTTTGATTCTCTTCTGCAACGTTAACACCTTCCTTTGCCTCAATGGCCTGATGCAATCCATCGCTCCATCTCCTGCCTGGCATTAGTCTACCAGTAAATTCATCCACAATTATTACCTGTCCATCCTTTACAACATAATCCACATCTTTATTAAAAAGCCAATAGGCCTTAATGAGTTGTTGGGCAGCGTGCATTCTCTCAGATGTTTCTGAGTATTTTGTCTCTAATTCTCGCACCTTTTTTTTCTTTTCCCTAAAGTTCAAATGAGGATCATCATCGATTTCTTGTAACCCTTGGCTCAGGTCAGGAATAATAAAGGAATCTTGTTGGTCTCCGGACAATAGTTTTAGACCTTTATCTGTCCAGCTTGCACTATGATCTTGCTCCTCGATAATGCAATAGAGTTCTTCATCCAGAACATGGAGGGATTTTTGTGATGAAAGAAAGGATTCCATCCTATCGATCTGTTTTTTTAATCCAGGATCATGGGCTATAATATCAAGGAACCGTGGATTTTTTGGGCTACCCCTCTTTACCTGAAGCAGAAATTCAATTATCTTATCATCATCTTTACCCTCCCTCATCAATGCCTCTGCTCTATTGAGGATAGTTCGAATTACCCTATCTTGGTGCTCCTTAAGTTTCAAGATTGAAGGCTTTGTGGTCGAATAAAAGATGTCTTCACTATGCTCTATGGGACCTGAAATTATCAGAGGAGTCCTGGATTCATCAACGAGAATGCTATCCACTTCATCAACAATGGCAAAATGGAGATCCCTCTGTACACAGTCTTCTAATGAGTACTTCATATTATCTCTTAGGTAGTCAAAACCGAATTCATTGTTAGTGCCATATGTTATATTAGAGTTATAGGAAATCTTTCTTTTCTGATCATCCATATCATGCAAAATAACACCGATAGACATCCCCAAGAACCTATATATTTCGCCCATCCACTCGGCGTCTCTTTTGGCAAGGTAATCGTTAACAGTAACCAGGTGGCTACCGCGCTCTAAAAGGGCATTTAAATATAGGGGAAGGGTAGCGGCCAGGGTTTTTCCTTCCCCTGTTTTCATTTCTGCTATTTTGCCAAGATGAAGGGCAATGCCTCCTAAAAGTTGTACATCAAAATGTCTCATGCCTAAAACCCTCACTGAGGCCTCTCTAACGGCAGCATAGGCCTCAGGTAATATATCATCCAGGAATTCGCCCTTTGCTATCCTTTCCTTAAATTCCCCTGTCTTGTCCCTTAGTTGGCTATCACTGAGGCCTTTAAATTTGGGCTCAAGTTCGTTGATTTTTGCTACTATTGGAGCAAGTTTTTTAAGCTCTCTTTCATTCTTACTTCCAATAATATTTTTGAAAAGCTTACCTATCATAAAGATTTTCCTTATAGTCGTCTAACTTCTGATTAAACTTTTATAACCAAAAATTCAAGTAGGAATTAAGCGTTCTGTGTAATTGTAGGATTAAAAATGAGAGAGGTTGAAGAAAAATTCAGATAGGTTTAGGTGCAAATCAGTTTAGTATATAGCGGAGAGGGTTTACCGGGACGCTATTTAGAATTACCTCATAGTGGAGGTGTGGGCCTGTGCATCTTCCAGTGTTTCCAACCTCGCCTATTATTTGACCCCTTTTAACATATTGCCCCTTCTTTACCCGAAATTTATGCAAATGTCCATACCTTGTCATGAGGTTATATCCATGATTGATAGCAATCATTTTGCCGAAATTACCTTCTCTGCCCACATGTACGACTAATCCGTCGGCCGAGGCAATGATAGGTGTCCCAATCCTGGTTGCTATGTCGAGTCCTTTGTGAAATTCTCTTTGATTTGTAAAAGGGGAAATCCTATAGCCAAATCCAGAAGAAAACCAGCCACCAGTTGGCCTGATAGATGGTGTGCAAACCAGAATGGATTTCTGCTCTCTTAAGAAATTGTTCAATTCTGCCTGGGATATAGAGGTCACAGCTATTTCTGTTTCAATGTTCTCTAAGGATTTATGCATTTGCCGGATTAGTTCCTTATGAACCTCCTCTATTTTGTAATCTGAATCAAGGATACTAATATTTGAACCTCCAAGCCCTAAGAATTGATCCTGTTCCCCAGATGATTCTGTGTTGGTCATTACCCTTAACTTATGGTCGAATTCCTGGATATTGGCCATTGTCTGATTGATTTGGTTAATCTTTTTACTCAAGGCAATTAGTTGGATTTTTTGAATTCTGTTTTCCTCTTTTAGATAATTTAATTCCAGGATCTGGGTTTTAATCTTTTTATAATCTGCAATTAACCAGCCAAATCCAAGAGTTATTAGAAAGATAATAGAGGCAAAAATAGAGATAAATCTATTGGGAACATTAATTTTTCTTATCTTTTTTGATCCTCTAGGAAGGAATAGAATAGTAGTTTTTTTTGAGGCCATAATTAACTCGAAATTTGAAACTCGAAATTTGAAACTGGAATAAGGTGATAAACAAAGCTAGTAAACATTATCCAGTTTCGAGTTTCAAGTATCTAGTATCCAATAAAAATTGGAGGCGGCAACCGGATTCGAACCGGTGTAAAACGGTTTTGCAGACCGCTGCCTTAGCCACTTGGCTATGCCGCCTTTTAGTGGAGCGGGAAACCGGACTTGAACCGGCGACCGTCACGTTGGCAACGTGATGCTCTACCAACTGAGCTATTCCCGCCTTGTTTGAATTTTATCTATTACTTTCCCTTTGTCAATAAAAAAATCCCAATGCTTTTTAGAAGAATACCTTTTTGATCATTCGAAAATATACCCATCCAGACCACATAGTTAATATTAAAGCTGCCCAAATAAAGACCATTCCAACGGCTTGGAAATCGACTGTTAAATACTCGTAATGCAGAGAGAGACATATTAGGGCTACCAATTGAAATGTTGTTTTGTATTTTCCGAGGGAACTTGCCTCAATAACTGTACCCTCAGCCACAGCAATACCCCTTAATCCTGTTATTGCCATTTCCCTTGCAATAATCAAAATAACAATCCAGGCAGGGATCCTGTTCAGGGTTACGAGCATGATCATAGTTACTGAGACCAAAAGCTTATCAGCTAAGGGATCGAGGAACTTACCCAGAGATGTAACCACTTTGTATCTCCGGGCATAGAATCCATCCAGAAGATCTGTTATAGCAGCTAGCCCAAAAAATAAAGCGGCCAAAAAACTCCCCAATCTTCCGGGAAAATACAGGCAGATAACCACTACTGGAATCAAGGCCAGCCTAATGGTACTCAGGGTATTTGGCAGGTTATTTATTTGGCCTTGATTTTTATTTCTCATTAGAGCCCTTAATTCCTCTTTTTTCTGAATTCCATATAGTATTTCATAACCTTCTCCACAAATCGTCTGGTCTGGGGTATGGGAGGGACAGAATTATGGTTAGATACTACTGTAGGACCGACATTATAGGCAGCTACAGCTAATTTTTTATCCTGTTTAAATTTTTTAAGGAGTAAACCAAGGTATTTTGTGCCACCAAATATATTTTCTTCCGGATCAAATGGATTATTGACTCTCATATCGCTTGCAGTGGATGGCATCAACTGCATCAGACCCTGGGCTCCACTTTCAGAGACCGCATTGGGATCAAAAGAGGATTCCGCCATTATAATGGCCTTTATAAGATTTGACTCTACGCCGAATTGTGCTGCGGCCTTGTGAATTATTGTATCATAACTAATAATGTATTGTTTTCCCCCTAATTTACCTGTCCTTATATAAAGACGATAGCGCCTGTCCGATCGAATGTTGGTGAAATGCCAAACCCCGTTTTTATCCCTGAATCGATAGATATCTGCATCTGCATATCTGAAAGAATAAGGAAAAAAAAGTGTACTAATGATGGTAACAGATAAGATCAATTTAGGGAGAGCCACTTTATTGCCTCATCTTTTTCCAATCCGCTAAAAATTTATCTAATC
>CAYTDY010000005.1:0-6613 GCA_964436665.1 uncultured Desulfobacteraceae bacterium | reverse complement strand
CTAATCCAATTTTGGTGAGAGGATGTTCGGTTAATTGTATAAGTACCTTAAAGGGAATTGTAGCAATATGGGCACCAATCAAGGCTGCATCCAGCACATGTACTGGATTGCGGATGCTTGCCACAATAACCTCTGTTTCAAATCCATAATTTTCATATATGGCTATTATATCTTCCACTATTCCCATACCAACGCTGCTAATATCATCCAGCCTGCCGATAAAGGGGCTTACAAAGTTAGCGCCTGCTTTGGCTGCTATAAGCGCCTGTAAAGGTGAAAATACCAGGGTAACATTGGTATTGATACTTTCCTCTGATAGTATTTTGGTGGCCTTAATCCCTTCGGTAATCATGGGGATTTTCACCACTATATTATCAGCAAGTTTTGCCAATTGTCTTGCCTCCTTGACCATTCCCTTTGCTTCAACGCTTATTACCTCCGCACTGACCGGACCATTAACTGTTTTGCATATTTCTTTAATTAATTCTTCAAATTTTTTTCCCTCTTTTGCTACCAGCGTCGGGTTGGTGGTTACACCATCTAAAAGACCTAATTCATTAGCCTTTTTTATCTCCTCGATATTTGCCGTGTCGATAAAGAATTTCATATTTCCTCCTTTAAGACCTCAACAGTTCCGCCGTATGGCGGGACTGGCAATTTATTTAATATCTGGCGTATGGTTAATTTAAGAGCGGGATGCACGAGATCAGGCGCTAATTGGACCAAAGGCTCTAATACAAAACGCCTTTTGTGAAGCAATGGATGGGGAATTACCAGATTATTAGATTCTATTATCTCTTGACCAAACATAAGTATGTCAAGGTCAATTATTCTGGCCTCCCACCGTTTCTTTCTTACTCTGCCCATAGCAGATTCTATCTTCATAAGGCCTTTTAATAGTTGAGATGGATGTTGAGTAGTTGTTACCTGAGAAATACAGTTTACATACCAATCTTGTTCAGTAACACCCACTGGTTCTGTTTTGAATAGTGATGAACAGGCAGTCACATGACATCCTGGTAATTGGTTTATTTTGTCGATAGAATATCTACAGTTGAGAACCTTATTCCCAATGTTTGATCCAATCCCTATATATGCTATAGTGTTCTCCAAGATTATAGCCCAATATTTTTTATCCTCTCAATAGCCTCTGTCAGGCGATTCTCATCCTTTGTCAATGCCAGCCTTATATAACCTTCGCCATGATAACCAAATCCATTGCCTGGCGTTACCACTACACCTGTCTCCTCTAAGAGCCTTGTTGCTAAATCAACTGATGTATAGGGATGAGGGGCCGGGACCCAAAGATAAAATGTGGCCTTTGGTGGAATTACCGTGAAACCGGACTCCATCAGTCCCTTAACCATAATATCTCTTCTACCGGCATAGATTTTTTTTATCTTTGAGATGCTTTCCCTGTTTGACCTGAGAGCCTCTATACCAGCTAATTGAATGGCCTGGAAAAGACCGGAGTCAATATTACTCTTGATAGAACCTAATCCCCCAATAGCCTCCTTGTTTCCCACGGCAAAGCCGATTCGCCATCCGGTCATGTTAAAAGACTTTGATAAGGAATGAAATTCTATACATGTATCTTTGGCCCCTTCGATTTCAAGAAGACTCATAGGTTTGTATTCATCAAAGGCGATTTCGCTATAGGTAAGATCGTGGCATACTATTATATTATATTTATGTGCAAATTTGACCACAGCTTCAAAAAAATCCCTATCAGCTACGGCTGCTGTAGGATTGTTAGGATAATTTAGCCATATCATTTTGGCTGTCCTGGCAACATCATCTGGTAAAGAAGCAAGATCTGGCAAAAAACCGTTTTCTTTAAGAAGGGGTAAAAAATAGGGCTTTCCACCCGCAAAAAGGGTACCAATATTATAGACTGGATAAGCAGGGGTTGGGATGAGGGCAAGGTCGCCTTGATTTATAAATGCCAACGGAATATGGGCTATCCCCTCCTTCGCACCTATCAAGGCTATTACCTCGCTCTCCGGGTTGAGCTTGATTGAGAATCTCTCTTTGTACCATTCGGCTATAGCAACTTTAAAATCGTCCGTCCCTGAATAAGAGGGGTATTGATGATTTGCCGGATCTTGGACGGCTTTTATCATTGCCTCGATAATATTAGGTGGGGTAGGGAGATCAGGGTCACCAACACCAAGATCGATTATATCCACCCCCTTTTCCGCTATCTCTTTCTTTTTTTGATCAATCTCCTTGAATAGGTAAGGAGGTAATTGCTTTATTCTTTCAGCCAGTTTAAAAATTTTTTTCTTCCTCCATAAGAGTTTACCATTGTCCGTTCACCTTTAGCCGCCAACTAATAGCCATTCAGCTTCAAGCGTGTTCAATTTCTTGTCGGTGAACGGTGAACGTTTACCTCAATCCCAATACATCTTGCATGTCATAGAGACCATTCGATTGTTTAACAACCCATGTAGCTGCTAACAATGCGCCCCTTGCAAAGTTGTCCCTGCTATGTGCCCTGTGAGTGATCTCGATTCTTTCTCCTGTTCCAGCAAAAATAACAGTATGCTCCCCTACTATATCCCCGGCCCTTATAGATTGAATACCAATCTCTTCGTCTTTCCTGACCCCAATAAAACCTTTCCTTTCATAGACAGCGTCCTTCTCCAGGTTTCGCCCTGTTGAATCAGCCAGGATTTTGGCAAGATTCATTGCTGTGCCACTAGGGGCATCCTTTTTGAGTCTATGATGGGTTTCCACTACCTCTATATCATAGTCTTTACTTAAAATCTTAGATAAATCTCTAACTGTCTTGAATAACACATTAACCCCCACACTCATATTGGGGGACATAACACATCTTATTTTTTGGGCAAGGTGCTTTAGCTCTTTTTCCTTTTCGCCAGTAATACCTGTAGTTCCAATTACCATTGCATGACCGGCCTTAGCAATAAATCTGATATTGTGTAAGGTGCTTTCTGGTGTAGTAAAATCAATCAATACATCCGCATCTTTCATCACCTCGCTGATGTCCCCCTTAAGTTCAACATCTAGCTTACCAAGACCAACAATCTCTCCCACATCCTTGCCGATTTCGGGATGGTCTGGTTTTTCAAAGACACCCGATAACTTGATCTCTTCGCTTTTTTGAATCATCTGAATGATTCTTCCACCCATTCGACCGGCAGCACCGGCAACAACAGCTTTTATCATTTTTTTCTCCTACTTCATTATATTAAGATGTTATTTTTTGTAATTGCTCAAATTATTATGGACTTCAAGTTGTTGGTTCTTTAGAGCATATACTATTTTTTCAAAGAAATTCGGGAATTACCTCTCCATGGATAAGATCATCATATGTTTCTCTTGACCTAATTATTGAAAAAACTTTGTCTTTAACCATTACCTCTGCTGGTTTGGGGCGAGAATTGTAGTTCGAGGCCATAGAAAAACCGTAGGCTCCCGCACTCATTATAGCTACCAAATTTCCTGGTTTAAATGGCGGCATTTTTCTGTCTTTTGCTAGGAAGTCTCCTGTTTCACAAATAGGTCCCACTAAATCAGCTGTGAACATTTCCGAGTAGGTCATTTTTACCGGCTGCACGGCGTGAAAGGAATTATAGAGGGTAGGTCTGAGTAAATCATTCATAGCTGCATCTACGATAATAAACCTCTTGTTTGTTGTTGATTTAGTATAGAGGACCCTTGTGACCAGGATGCCAGCATTACCAATGATAACCCTGCCAGGTTCAAGTATTAGGGTAAATTTGTTTTCTCCTATTATCTCCTTTAATGCCCTTGCATATTCTGAAGGATGAGGTGGCTTTTCATCATCATAGGTTATCCCGAGACCGCCTCCTAGATTAAGGTACTTAATATCAAACCCCGTTTTTGTTAACACTGTCAAAAGGTCTTTTAATTTTCTTAAAGTCTCTACAAAGGGATCAATATCTGTAAGTTGACTACCTATATGACAGGATATTCCTTTTACATCGATATTTTTTAGCTGCTTGGCTAATGAGTATGTCTTCAAGGAGTCCTTTATTTGTATGCCAAATTTATTTTCACTTATGCCAGTAATGATGTAGGGATGTGTTTTAGGTTCCACATCAGGATTTATCCGTATGGCTATTGTTGCCTTACAGCCGATGTCTTTGGCTATTTTATTTAAGGTTTGTAGTTCCTGGTCTGATTCTACATTGAACATAAAAATATTTGATTTAAGTGCTGTTTCAATATCTTTTGTTGTTTTTCCAACGCCTGAGAAGACAATTTTATCAGGTGAAATTCCTGCTCTTAAAGCTCGAAAGAGTTCTCCGCCTGAAACTATATCTGCTCCTCCCCCTTCCAGAGCAAAAAGTCTCAGGATGGCAAGGTTAGAGTTAGATTTCACAGAAAAGCAGGTGAGGTGGTCTAATTCATTAAAGGCATCTCCAAAAACTCGGAAATGCCTCTTTATGGTCGCATGTGAGTAAAGATAGAAAGGTGTTCCAACCTGATCAGCTATATATGCTACAGATACATCCTCACAGTAAAGATCATTATTTTTATATACAAAGTGATGCATGTAGAGTGCCTAAAATTACAAATGCCTAAAGTGCCTAAAGTTAAATAATCAAATCATATAGACTTTAGCTCTATTTTAACTTATAATTCTTAACTTTCTTTAACTATCTTGCCTTCAAATATATCTATTATATCCTTTAGTGGGCCAGGCAAACTATTTTCTCCTGAGCTTTTTTTTAAATCTTTGGGATCATTTTGCTTTTTAAATACAACCTCAAAATTTGATTTAAAGAAATCTTGGATATAGGCAACTAATTGCTCATAGTGCTCAGGATCATCGAAATAGCTTCCCGTAAATGATTTTTCTCCATAGGGTAACTCTATCTTGTTTTCACTAAACTTATAATATTTCCATTCCTTAAGTATACTGGCCATCGCCCCATTCTTGTTAGTTAGATAATCTAAAAATTCATCCCATTTCTTACCATCGTATGGAGGGGTTTCTTTATCTGGATATTCTTTTTCACTGAAAGCCACTTCCAGATTTTTATTATGTTCTGTCAATACAGATTTATTGAGTACTTTTTCTATGTCTTCGATCTTTTTAATTAATTCATCAAATGAAAGGTATTCCCTTAGCCTTGAAAGTTTAAGCAAAATCGCTTCCAGCGCAATCCTAGGGTTATTTGTATAGCGTAGGTCCACTTCCCTATTAATAAGGAAGTTAAGTGATTGAAGGAGCCTTTCTATTCCTGCCTGTTTTGCTTGCTTTCTTGTTTCTTTCAACTCATTATCGGGAAGATCCATAATCTGAGAAGAGTCTTGAGAGATTAGAGAAACGATAAAATTTCGAAACTGATTCATTATTTCCAGGTAGAATTCTTTAATTTCGTAACCATAATTATATATTTCATCAATTATCTCTAAGCATAATTTACTGTTGCCATCAATTATGGCCTGGGATATTTTATAGATGAGATCCCTGTCTATTATTCCCAGAACCTCAATTATCTGCTTATCCTTAACATTGAGACCAGTAAAGGAGACAACCTGATCTAGAAGACTCTCTGCATCCCGCAAACTTCCTCCAGCCTCCCTTGCAATGATGGAAATGCCAGAATCGCTTATCTTTATGCCTTCCTCATTTGTTATTCTTTTAATCTGTTCTTCTGTTTTTAATAAAGGTATCCTTTTGAAATCGAATCTTTGACATCGGGATAGTATGGTTATAGGTACCTTATGGGGTTCTGTTGTAGCAAAGATGAATTTGACATGTTCTGGCGGTTCTTCCAGGGTTTTCAGCAATGCATTAAATGCAGGGAGGGTTAGCATATGAACCTCATCTATAATATATATTCTATAATTGCCATCAGAAGGAAGGTACCTGATATTTTCTCGAAGATTCCGTATCTCATCAATTCCCCTGTTTGATGCACCATCAATCTCCTGAACATCAACGGATGAACCATTAGTTATCTCAATACATGAAGTGCATTTGTTGCAAGGATTTCCCTTTTGGCCTTTTCGACAATTTAGTGCCTTGGCAAGAATTCGGGCAACCGATGTCTTACCTACACCCCGTGCACCGCTGAATAGATAGGCATGAGCTGATCGATCAGATATTAAGGCATTCCTAAGTGTCTGTGTTATGTGTTCCTGGCTTATAACCTCTTCAAATAGCTGAGGTCTCCATTTTCTAGCAAAAACTTCGTAAGTCATGGTGAAATATTAACTAAAGGTTTTGGAATTTCTATCCCGGGAAAATTAGATAAATTTTAGTAGTATTTTATTTGTGCCATCCACATGGAATGAAAATGCACTGAGTGCAGAGCGCATGGCGTTTTTACTCTTTGCTCTATGCCCTTTGTTTATATTCATAACTCCATTTCTCCCTGGCCTAGACCTTTTTTAGAACCGAGTTCCACGGATCTAACTCCTGAAATGTTACAGCAACAACATTGTATTTCAGACAAGTCACGCCGCTGGCCCAGACCTGATTATTTGGCTATATGCTTGCATACATCGAATATGCGCCAGGGCGGGCAGGGCAGGCCATTCCTTTCTTTGCGGGAATGGGTGGCGGAGAGAGGGGGATTCGAACCCCCGGTACCACTTTTGGTAGTACACG
>CAYTDY010000004.1:27407-32304 GCA_964436665.1 uncultured Desulfobacteraceae bacterium | reverse complement strand
GAGGAATTATGTCTCTTGCTGATTTCTTTATACGGTATCCCAACAGAAGATACCTCATGTACGGAGGAAAGGGGGGACTTGGCAAGACAACCTTTTCAGCGGCAACGGCCTATTACCTTGCAAAGAAGGGGGAAAGGGTGCTGGTTTTCTCTGTTGATCCCCAGGCATCGCTCAGTGATATCTTTGAGCGCGATATCTTTGGCAAGGGAAACGTTGAGATAATGGAAAACCTCTTTGCCTGTGAAGTCGATGCTGACAAAAGGATTCAGGACTATCAGGAAGAGATACGGCAAAAGATTATCTCAATGTATGGCATGAAAAAGATCCCTGAAGAAATAGAGAGTTATATAAAGGCCTCATCGGCTGAGCCAGCCATGGAGGAAAGCGCCATCTTCGATGCAGTTGTCGATATTGTAGTTAAAGGGGATTTCGACTACTACATCTATGACCTTGTCCCTCTGGGCCATGCACTTTATTATTTGAGCATGGCTTCCGTCTATGATGCCTGGCTGGAGAAGATAACAAGCCTGAGGGAACAGATGAAGGAATATGACAAGGCTATTGCCACCATGAAGCGGGAGGAGGATATGGAGCAAGACGAGATATATAACGAATTGATGTACATAAAGGATCGAATAGGGAGTTCCTCCAAGATCATGACAGACACTGAAAAGACTGCCTTTTTCTTTGTGCTTACCCCTGAGGAGATGACCATAGTGGATACTGAAAAGGCGGCACAACTTTATGCCAAGTATAATGTACCTCTTTCTGGATATATTGTAAATCGCGTCATTGACAGAGAATTGTTAAAAGATAACATACCAGCATATCTGAAAAACAGGATCAAGATGCAGGCCGGTGCCCTTGAGATGATAGACCAGACATTTGGCTCTTCTGTGCTTTCATCTGTTCCTGAATTCGATTCAGAGATAAAAGGACTTGATGTGATTAGAAACCTTGCAGAAGTGATGTTTGAGGAGAAATTGCCATGAAAACCACAGTGGAAGATTTTATTAAGAGACATCCCCAGATGAGATACATCTACTTTGGTGGAAAGGGGGGAGTTGGCAAGACTGTTGTTGCAGCGGCTGTGGCACTGTGGATGGCAGAGCAAGGCAAAAAGACACTCCTGGCCTCTACAAATCCTGTGCATAGCCTGTCAAACCTTTTTAAACAGGATGTCTTTGGAAAACCCGTTTTAATACCGGGGACAGAAAATCTTTTTGTCCAGGAGATAGATACAAAAGACACCATAGAAAGATCAAAGAATGAGATCCGGGAGAAGATAAGCTGGTTTCTTAAGTTTGCTGACATTCCCACAAAGGCTGATGACTTTATAGAATCTGCCACCATGAACCCGGCCTTTGAAGAGTCGGCCATGTTTGAGAACATGATAAATATAATGCTCGAAGATGCCTTTGAGTTTTACGTTTTTGATACTGCCCCCACAGCAAACGCCAGAAGGCTTTTAGGCATGTCAAAGGTCTATGCCCTCTGGGTGGACAAGATGTACAAAAGCCGGCAGGAAGCTGCAGCTATGAGGCTGAGTCTTTCCTTCCGAAAAAAGAAGGTAGCAGAGGAAGAGGACCCATTAATGGAGTACCTCACTACCTTTAGGGATAGGATAGAACATATGAGAGTTCTCTTAACTGATGAGGAAAAAAGCGCCTTTTTCTTTGTAACCCTTCTCGAGTCTCTTCCAATTGCAGTAATTCGCCGCTTCATTGGCTGGTTCAAGGACTTTGGAATCCCAATAGGCGGTGTCATTATCAACGAGGCTATCGATAAATCAGAAGTAGGTAAAGATTCTGCTCAATTCATACTTAATCGGGTCAAAATGCAGGACAAATATCGGGAAGAAGTGTATAAATCCTTTGAAAATGTCTGCGGTGAGATCCCTCTTTTTGATAACGAGGTTAGAGGCATAGATATGGTAAAAAAGGTGACTCAGGCCTTATTCTCTCCCCCTGATTAGAAGGCTTTCTACCTGTAAAATTGTTATGGATTTTGATAGATAGCTTTAACTTTTGGCATAATTAACCTACCTTATTCACTCAGCCTAGCTTACATCAACAATCGGCCGTACATCTGTAATATTGAACCGAATAGCAGCATGAATCATATCGGCTGCCTGCTGCCCGGCTGCCTTGGCAATATTATGTTTGATCTTGTCGTAAAACTCCCCGCTGGCTTCAATATCAATCGCTTCAAGATAGATTCTCGCTCCTTTCCAATCCATAACTGTTTCACCTGGCTCCATGACAATAAAAACCGCCTTGGGATTTCTTTGAAGGTTCCGAAAAGATCGGTTTTCCCCAATCCCCATGACAACGGTATTTTCATCGATCATCCGGGGTGACCCGAAGACTGCTACATTGACATCCCCTAACTTGTTGGCAGTACTGAGAGTACCAATCCTGGGTTGTTTGTTGAATAATGCCATCAATTCCTGTCGGTCCATAACATTCCTCCTCCTGAATTTCACCATTGCAAACCCTTATTTTCTGTTATATCCCCTGAAAGAAAAGTAGCCCGCTTAATTTAAACTCATAGGACTAACGGCTAGATAGAGGATCTATCCGCTACAAAGATATAGGATCAGCAGTGAAAGGTCAAGCTCTAAGGGCATGCCTGTAATCCTTTTACTGATGATAGTTAATTATGTTACTTCGCTAAACCTGCATTAACAAAATTTACCGGAGTATATCTTGCAAAGATAGGAAAAAGAGTTATATTATTACCATTAAACAGGGCTGTGGCCATTATTCTTTTCAGGGAGAGATTATATATGAATCAAATATTTCTTGAAGTGGTTGCCCCCATGCTTTCCACTGTGGAAATGAATTGCCGGGGATGCGGTTTCATCTTTGGTTATTTAGGCTTAAAGAGCAAATATCGCAATGCCTGTATTAACGAATACCCCGATGATTGGAAGTGGGCTGTGGGTTACTTGTCAGAATGGATCCGTGAGGTCTCCTCTTTATATCAGCATCGGATTCGTATCCGGGTTATTGATGCACAGTCTCCCTTGGGCCTCTGGAAGCAGATACGATACAAACTCTTTCGGTTTCCTGCCTTCATCGTCGACAAAAAAAGCACATACATAGGATGGGATTTCCAGCAATTGGAGTCCCTTATTGACGAACGCATCCATCAAGACGTATAGTCAAATAGATGCTCCTTCATGCACTCGGAAAAGGGCACTCGATACCTTTTTTGCTTCGCATTAAGAATATTTAGAGCATTCGCGTCTGGCCCTTTTTTCATCCATAAAGTAACCTTAATATAATTTTGAATATCTATAAAGAAGACAGCACTAGTGTCGTGTCCCTTATGTACCTTTAATTATTCTTAATACGGTTGAGAGTCGAGAAATGAGGGCGTCATTGCGAGCGAAGCGAAGCAATCTCAAGAGATTCCTTCGTCGTCCCGAAAATTTTCGGGACTCCTTTGAATGACATTTTTGGCACTGATTAATGCAACATATTTCTGGGACATAACACTAGATTCTAACGCTTTCTCTGTTCCGCCCTTACTCTATAGTTGTTTTTAGTGCTAAAAGCTATCACTCATTTGTATTATTATAGTCTTTGACAATCGATTTTTGGTATATTTACCCGATGAAAAGCTTATTATATTTAGAAAAGGTGCATAAATGAGAAAACCAAAAAAGATCGGACTGGCCTTGGGTGGTGGTGGAGCACGAGGGTTAGCCCACATAGGGGTTATGAAGGTGTTGGAAAGAGAGAATATCAAGCCTGATATTATTGTAGGAACAAGCATAGGTGCGCTTGTGGGAGGTGCATTAGCAAGCGGGATGAAGGTTGAGGAGATGGAGGAAAGGGTTGCATCTTTTTTGGAAAGCGACCTTTACCAAGCATCTGAGCTTAAGGCCATGGGTGATGCGAAAAGCGGGATGGAACAGAGCCTGAGCAGACAGATTCAATCCTATTTTAAGACTAAAATCAGGTTGGCCCAGGGAATATTTAGACCAAGCATTTTGCCTATGAAGGATATCGAGGAGTTTATTAACTTTTTCATACCTGACATTCAAATTGAAGATGCGGTAATACCTTTTAGGGCTGTAGCAACAGATCTAAATAGTGCTGAATGTGTTGTCCTTAAAAAAGGCTCTTTGAGGCGCTCAATATTAGCGAGTTCGGCTGTTCCTGGCGCTTTACCACCAGTTGAGATTAATGGGAGACTGTTGTCTGACGGTGGTGTTATCTGTGCAGTGCCTGTAAGATGTGCCCTGGAAGAAGGCGCCAATGTGGTTATTGCCATACCTATAGATAGGGATATATACTCAGTCTCAGGGCTTCAAACTGCTGCGGACATATATGTAAGGGCTGGCGAGATACAGGGTTTTTATTTGGAGAGAAACGATTTGGAAAGCGCCGATATTGTTATTAGACCAGAGTTAGGTGATACCCATTGGACTGATTTTTCCCAATCAAAGCAGTTGATCTCTCTGGGAGAGTCAGCAGCTTTAGATAGCCTTCCCAAGATAAGAAGATTGGCAAAATCAATTGCTCTACGGGCATTAACTGATAAAATTAAAAAAGCAGTTAAGAGGTTTTTTGTTATCCAGCCATCAGGAAATGGGTAATTATGCTCAGATAGATAAAGAGACCGAGTATATCGTTAGATGTGGTAATAAATGGTCCCGCAGCTAATGCCGGATCGATATTGAACTTTCTAAGGAGAAAAGGAATAAATGCTCCAAAGGAGCCGGAAAAAAGTATTACAGTGATCAGGCTAACTCCAACACCTAAACCTAATTGAGGGTCGGATAACCAGAAAGCTACCACAATACCTAAAAGGATTCCACATAGAATACCGTTTATCAAGGCTACCCATAACTCTATCAAAAGCCTTTTTCCAGTATGAACTATGC